>JAXGSX010000115.1:0-10993 GCA_040775225.1 Kiritimatiellia bacterium
GCGAATCCTTCGCAACAAAGCAGATGCGACATCCCGGCCTCACCCGGAGGGCGCTCTTTTCTTCAATCAAACGGGTTGTATTTTTGGTGACTATTTCATAAATCGTAAATGGTTGCTTCACGCATCATTATGTAATAAAAATAAAACCCCGTCACGGATTCAGGATATTCCTATCGCGCCAAACCCGCCCGCCTCAGGGCCGCCTCCGCCGCGGGCACATCCGCCGGCGTATCCACGCCCAAGCCGGCATAATCGGTCCGGACCACGCCGATGCGGCCGCCGATATGCAGCGCCCGCAATTGTTCCAGGCATTCCGCCCGTTCCAGCAGGCTGGGCGGCTCCCGCACCAGCCGCTCCAGGAATTCCCGGCGGTAAAGGTAAATGCCGATATGCCTCCAATACAAGGGCCCGTCATGCCGGAACTGGGCATCGCGCTGAAAAGGAATCGGATATCGCGAAAAATACAGCGCCCGTCCGGCGGCATCAAATACCACTTTGCACACCGATGAGTTGGCGATCAAGGCGGCATCGTCCGGCGTCTGCAAAGGCGATGCAGCCGTGGCCATGTCCCAGTCCTCCGCCTGGGCGGTTTCCACCAGGCGGTCAATCAGAGCCGGATCCATCAACGGTTCGTCGCCCTGGATATTCACCACGAGGTCTGCAGAAATCCCCCGCACGGCTTCCTCCGCGCGGTCGGTGCCGGAAGGGTGGCCGGCGGCAGTCATGACTGTACGGGCGCCGCAGGCCGCCGCCGCCTGCCGGATGCGCTCGTCATCCGTTGCGACAACCAGTTCGTCCAGCCGGCGCGCCAGGCTGGAGCGTTCCCAAACCCATTGCACCAGCGGCTTGCCGCACAACCGCGCCAGGCCTTTGCCGGGAAAACGCGTGGAACCCCAGCGCGCCGGTATTACGCCGATTGTTCTCATCTTATATGAGTCCCTCTGACATTGTGTTCCGTGTTCAGCGTTCTGGGACCCTCTTCCCCTTTGCCCCCTGCCCTTTTGCCCCCTGCCCCTTTCCCGTTTGCCGAGGCGTGCCGGCTGCTGATTTTGCCGGTTTGCCGTAGCACATCCATGAAATCCATCAATTCCCTGGCGGAACACCCCGCGGTTCCCAATTTGCCCACCACCACTCCGGCGGCGCAGTTGGCCAATTCCGCCGCGCGAACATGGTCGGCGCCGGCCGCCAAAGCCAGCAGCAGCGCAGCGATCACGGTGTCGCCGGCGCCGCTGACGTCGAAAACCTCGCGCGCCACCGTGGGAATGTGCCGCGCCGGACCATGCCGGTCCAACAGCATCATTCCCTGGGCGCCCAGCGTAATGACCAGAAACTGCGGCTGCCACTGCCGCATGAGGATATCCGCCACCTGCAACAGCGGCTGGTCCCTCAGCGGATCGTTATCCGGCGGCCGTTCCGGCATGCGGGCCAGAAGAAACGCCTCCTTGCGGTTGGGCGTAGCGACCGTCAAACCTTCCAGCCGCAAATCGGAATTGTCCTTGGGATCCATGGCTATGGGAATTTGCCGCCGGCGCGCCGCGGCCAGCAAAGCATTCATCAGCTCCTGGCGCACGGCGCCCTTGGAATAGTCCTCCACGATCACACCGTCGGCTTTCTCCGCCAGGCCGGCGGCCAGCCGGCAGAAGCGCCGCATGACACCGGCATCCAGCCGGACATCGCCGTCCCAATCAATGCGCGCCACCTGCTGTCGTTCGGCCAGCACGCGCGTTTTGACGGTGGTATGGCAGGAGGCCGCCTGGAGGACGCCGGCGGCGGAGACTCCGCTTTCACGCAGCACCTGGAGCAGCATCCGGCCGGCCGGATCGCGCCCGGCCACACCGCTCAACACCGCCTGTCCGCCCAGGGTTTTCACGTTCCGCGCCACGTTGGCCGCGCCGCCGGGAACATCGCGTTCGTGGTTGACCCTCACTATGGGCACAGGCGCCTCGGGCGAAATGCGGCTGACCGACCCATAAATGTAACGATCAAGCATTAAATCACCCACCACCAGAATGCGGCAACGCTCAAACTGCTTGATCAAACGGCCGGCCCATTTTTCGCTGGTTTGCATCAGTCGTCCTCCCCGTCCCTGTCGGTTTCTTCCGGCGTACGCCAATGATCTTCGCCGGGGCCTTCCACCCGCTGCAGCATCACGCGCACCGTACCCACGGGGATTTTCGCCGTCGCCATGGTGCAGAGGCAGCGTTGGTCGTCGGAAATCCATACCCGCAGCCGGCCGACCTTTAGAAACACGCCTTGAAACTTGGCATCCGGCTCCACCAGCAGGCTGCGGACCGAACCGTATTCGGGTAATTTAATTTTCTCGTATTGGCGCGTCTGCACGATCAGGTCGTACAACTTTTCATTCGCCATCACCCTTTCGGAAAATTTGCTGTCCGGTTGCCAGGCATGGCGGCGCATGTAAAACATGAAACTGATCATGTCGCGGGTATCGGCTTCAATCGCAAAATCTTGCTCGGAATCCTTGCGCAACAGATGTTTCCAATGGGCCTGGAGCGCGGCATGGTCAAAGGTGGTTACCTCGTGCAGGCGGTAACGGCCCTCGCTCAAACGCCTGGTAAACCGCAGCGGCAGGAAGGTTTGCGGGTCCACCACGCTTTCCAGAAAATCGTCCACGGGAAAAATCTTGTCCAGAACCGATACGGTCTGGATGCGAGCGCGGATGGCCAGCAGCCGCCGCCCGTTCTCCTCGATCCACTCGTTCCAGACGCGCGTCTCGCCGACATGCAGGAAGCCCCAATGCACCGAGTACACCAGGGTTTCCCCTACGGGAAAACTGAATTCCGGCAAAGGCGATGGTTGGGCGGCGTCCGGCGGCGGATTGGTTTCAGCCGGGGCGCCGGCCAGGGCGCCGCCGAGCAACGCTAAAACCAACCCCGCGGCCCAAGTCCGCCCCCGCATGATTTCATGGCGCATAAATCTCCGGTGTCATCATTGTTCCAATTCCGCCGCGCGACGGCAGGCGGCCGACAGCGCCGCATTGACCGCCGCCGGAAACCCGCTTTCTTCCAATACCCACAAAGCCGCGGCCGTAGTGCCGCCGCGGGACGTCACCCGCACGCGCAATTCCGCCGGGGAGGCCCCGGTTTCGCGCAGCATGCGGCCTGCCCCCTCCATGGTTGCCGCCGTCAGTTCGGCGGCAGCCAGGGAAGGCAACCCCAACTGCTCGCCGGCGCGCGCCATGGCCTCGGCCAGATAAAACACGTATGCCGGCCCGCTGCCGCTGAGCGCAGTCACGGCATTTAAATGCCGCTCCTCCATTTCCCAAACCAGCCCGGCGGCGGCAAACAGGCGGCGCGCCAATTCAGCGTCAGCCGGCAACGCCTGCGCCCCACGGCAAAACACCGTCGCGCCCGCGCCGACCAGAGCCGGCATGTTCGGCATCGCCCGCACCAGCCGCGCGCCGGCGCCCAAACCTTCCGCCAGGCGCCGCAGGGTTACGCCGGCGGCGATACTGACCGTTAGATGGCGCTGTTCCAGAACACCGCGGATTTCGGCCAGCACGCCCGGCAGCGTCTGGGGCTTGACCGCCAGGATCACCACATCCGCCGCACGCGCAGCCGAAGGGTTGTCCGGTGCCGAACCCACGCCGTATGTCTTTTTAAAATGCGCCAGCCGCGCGGCATCCACGTCCGCCATGACAACCTGTTCCGGCCGGCTGACGCCGGCGCGGATCAACCCGCGCACCAGCGCTTCCGCCATGTTGCCGGCGCCGATAAAAGCCAGTTTCCCCTGAATTTGATCGTTTCGCATCAACCGACTGCTCCTTTGACCAGGCATGCAAGTTCAACCGGGCTGCTCTTCCGGCGGGCGTTTCCAGGGAGTTTCGCGGGCGCCGAACAAAATCGTGCCCAACCGTATCCAAGTTGCGCCTTCTTCCACCGCCACCTCGAAATCCTGCGACATGCCCATGGACAATTCTGGCAGTTCGCATCCGGTGGCCTCGCGCGCCGCATCGCGCAATTCCCGCAGCCGGCGGAAATACGGCCGCACTTGCTCCGGTTCCGGCGCCGGCGGCGGAATGCACATCAACCCCGCGATGTCCACGCGCTGAAATTTCCCCGCCGCGCGCAAAACCGGGATCACCATCTCCGGCGGCAATCCGAATTTAGTGGCTTCGCCGGCCACGTTGACTTCCAGGCAAACCGGTATGGTGCGGCCGGTGAAGCCGGCCGCTTCGTCCAGCGCGGCCAGCAATTTCAGAGAATCCACGGAATGAATTCTTTCGAACAAATGCGCGGCCAGGCGGGCCTTGTTGCTCTGCAGATGGCCGATCAGGTGCCAGGCCGCGCGCGTTGGGCAAAGCGGAATCTTGGCCTGCGCCTCCTGCACGCGATTCTCGCCAAAAACCGTCAACCCGCAATCGAAAGCAGCGCGCACAGCCTCCGGACCATGCGTTTTCGACACCGCCACCACCCGCACCGACCCCGGGTCGCGCCCGGAGCGCCGGCAGGCTTGCTCAATCCGGCCGGCTACCGCCGCCCAACGTTCTGCAATTGTATCCATATCCATCTCCAATCCCCGGCGCTACACGCCGCTTCACCCGCCACTTAACGCCAAGGCTTGCAAAAAATTTCAGGTTGAAATAATATCACAAGCATGGAAATAAACCATGAAAAAACACGCCTGGCGCATTAATTTCCGGGATTCCGCCACATTGCAGGACTTCCTGGCGGACCGGCTGCGGCTTTCGCGCAACCAGGCCAAGGGATTGATTGACGAACGCGCGGTCTTTGTCAACGGCCGCCGTGTATGGATGGCGCGCCACCGGCTGCGGCCCGGAGATCTGGTGGAAACCGCGCCGCCCCCCCCGGCTCAGCCACCGCGCACGGCGCCGGACATTCTCTATAACGACCATGGCCTGCTGGCGGTGGACAAGCCCGCCGGCATCCTCAGCAACGGCACGCACAGCCTGGAAGAACTGTTGCGCCAGCAGCTTGCCCGGCCGCGCCTGGCGGCGCTGCACCGCCTGGATCGCGACACCACCGGCTGCCTGTTGTTCACCGACAATCCGGCCCTGCGCGAAAATATCATCGGGCTTTTCGCTGACCACCGGGTGGTCAAGGTTTACCATGCCATCGTGGGCGCGCGCCCAGATTTCCAAACACGGACAGTCACAATCCCCGTGGACGGTCAAACAGCCTGCTCCCAATTCCGCGTGCTGGACGCGGGACCGCAATGCGCCCACCTGCAGATTGCCATCGCCACCGGCCGTACCCACCAGATACGCAGACACCTGGAAGCCCTGCGAATCCCCCTCCTGGGTGAACGGGTGTATGCCGCCGGCCGGCGCCTGAGTTCCCGGGAAATGAGCGTGCCGCGCCAGATGCTGCACGCCCGCCGTCTGGTGTTACCCTTGCCTGGCGCCGGCGCCCCGCTGCAGATTGAAGCGCCCCTGCCGGCGGATTTCCGCGGCATCCTGAAGGCTTTCCATCTGCGCTGAAGCCGCCGGCCCGCGGATTCAGCCCCAGTTTGGCACCAAGGCGGGCTTTGCCTGCGCCCGGGAAACCGCAGTCTGCCGAACGATGATATCCGAATCATGAAGTCAATAGCGTTCGTTGACTTCTATATTCTGCAGTTAATTATCCGTCAATTTGCGGTTGAAAATTGCGTGTTTACGGCATTTTCCAGATTTTGCTTGAGCATCGGAACGTCCCCGGTATCATGTCGGGCAAGTATTCAATCACTTCGGAGGAAAATATGCAGAAACAAGCATTGTACTCTTTAGGCTGCGGCGACCGCTTCGGACGGGAAGGCGAAGCCCAACTGGCGGCCTACGTCCAGGCCCGGCAACAGGGCATCGCCGTATTGCCGGTCTGGAACAAGTCCAACCGGGAACACCATACCGTCCACACCTTGCCCGAATCCGTACGCCGGGAAGCGGATGCGGCCGTAGCCGCGCTCAAATGGCGGGAAGGTTACTACGTTGATGCCGACCATATTTCCCTGGCAAACGTGGATGGATTTATAGCATCGTCCGATTTCTTTACGCTGGATGTCGCCGAGAACATAGGCACGCCGGCCGCCCCCCGGGATCTGGACGATTTCATGGCCGCCATCCAGCCGGAACTCGGCAGTATTGCGCTTCCCGGGTTGGGAACGCAACTCGGCCTGGAAGACCGCGCCGTTCGCGGCATCGCCGAAAAATACCTGGCAGCCGTCCAGGAAGCCGGCCGTATTTACCGCCATATACGCGACCGCAAGACCGGACCGTTTGCCGTGGAAATTTCAATGGATGAAACCGACTCCCCGCAGACTCCGCCGGAACTTTTCTGCATCCTGGCCATGATCGCCCGGGAAAAAATCCCGGCGGACACCCTGGCGCCGAAATTCAGCGGCCGCTTCAACAAGGGCGTGGATTATGCGGGCGATCCTGCGCAGTTTGAACTGGAGTTTGCCCAGGACATAGCGGTGCTGAAATACGCCGTCCAGCGCTTCGGCCTCAAGCCGGGGTTGCGACTCAGCGTGCATTCCGGCAGCGATAAATTCGCCATTTATCCTGCGATCAACCGGGTCATCAAGCAATCCGGCGCCGGCCTGCATGTCAAGACCGCCGGCACAACCTGGCTGGAGGAAATCATCGGATTGGCCGAAGCCGGCGGCAGCGGCCTGCAGGTAGCCAAGCAAATTTACGCTGCCGCTTACGGCCGCTATGACGAATTGGCCGCGCCCTACGCGGCGGTTATTGACATTCACCCGGAAGCGCTGCCGACGGTCGCCGCGGTCAACGCCTGGGACAGCGGCCAATTCGTGCGCGCGCTCCGCCACGACCAGTCCTGCCCGGATTACAATCCCGGATTCCGCCAGCTAGTCCATGTGGCTTACAAGGTTGCCGGCGAACTGGGGGACGTTTTTACCGGCGCCCTGGAGGAACACCGCGCCACGGTCGCGCGCAATGTGACATTGAACCTCTGGGAACGCCATATCCTTCCGATTTTCGGATAATCGGCCCGGCCGCACGCGGTTGGATGATCAAGGTCGAATCCGGCGGCGTCAACCTCCGGATGCAGGCGGCTGGGCGGATGGACACAGTGCCCGCGCCAGGCAGCGGCCGCATTCCGGCCGCCGGGCGCGGCAGACATAGCGGCCGTGAAACACCAGCACGTGGTTCACCAGGTGCCAATCGCGTTTGGGAAACAGACGCAAAAGATCCTGCTCAATCCTGTCAGGATCGTTTTCACGGGTCCAGCCCAGCCGGCGGGAGACCCGGCGCACATGCGTATCCACGGCAATGCCCTCGGCCAGGCCAAAAGCGTTGCTCAAAATAACATTGGCTGTTTTGCGTCCCACGCCCGGCAGTTGCAACAAATCAGTCATCCGGTTCGGCACACGGCCGTGGTGGCGTTCCAGCAGCAGTTCCATGGTTCCCCGTATAAAACGCGCCTTCTGACGGAAAAACCCCAATGGACGCAGGTAACCTTCCAGTTCGCCCGGCGCGCCGTCCAGGTAATCCCCGGGAGCGGGGAACCGCCGGAACAAAGCCGGTGTAACTTCGTTTACCCGGCGGTCGGTGCATTGCGCGGAAAGAATCACCGCGACCAGCAATTCCAGTGGATTAAGGTACCGCAACTCGATCCCAGCGCGGGGATGCTGCCGGCGCAGCCGGCGCCAGACCGCGCGGGCGCCGGCGGCGCCAGACCGCGCGCAAAGCTTGGTGGACGGGGGAGACATGACGCTCGCAAGGATGGAACCTGCCGCCGCACGACGGCGCATTCAACGCTGGCGGAAAGTGATCCGGCCCTTGGTCAGATCGTAAGGGGATATTTCCACCGTGACCTTGTCGCCGGTGGAAATTTTAATGAAATTCTTGCGCATTTTACCGGAAATATGCGCCAGGATCTCGGACCCATTGCCCAGGCGCACCCGGTACATGGTGGCCGGCAACACCTTGGCCACCACGCCCTCCACCCTGATAACATCCTCTTTCTCGGACGACATATAACCTCGTAACCGCCGCGGCGGCATTGAACTACATGGCATGATTGACAAACGCATGTATTTATACACGCCTAAACGCGCGCTGACAATGTTTTTTCAAGATTTACGCGATTTTTATTCCCCGGCGGTTGTTCCGCCGGGGAAGTCCCGGGGTTTGCCAACGGTTTTGCGATTGACGGACCTGGCACGTTCGGCTATGTTTGAAAAATAAATTAATTCCCAAAATGAATGCCAAAAAAATCCTGATTATCGGCGGCAGCGGTTTTGTGAGCGGAACCCTGGCCCGGACGGCCCGCGACCGGGGCCATGCGGTATGGGTGCTGACCCGCGGCCGGAAACCCGTGCCCGACGGCGTCATCCACCTGCGCGCTGACCGCAAGCATCCCGGCGATTTCCAACGGGCAATCGCCGGCGCGGATGCGGTCTGGGATCTCGCAGTGGACTGCATCTGCTATGATGACGGCGAGATGCGGCAGGATATTGCCATCTTACCGGGCCGCGCCCGGCGCCTGGTTTTTATTTCCACGGATTTTGTTTTCGATCCAAGCCGGCGGCGCTTTCCGCAGCCTTGCGATAATCCATTCACGCTGACGGACGACACCTACGGCGCAAAAAAACGCCGCTGCGAGATGGAATTGATCAAAGCCGATACCGGCGGGATGCTTTGGACCATCCTCCGGCCCTGCCACATCTACGGCCCGGGATCGGAACTTGGCTGCCTCCCCGATGCGCTGCGCATGCCCGGACTCACGGGCAAGCTCAAGGCGGGCGAGACGCTCAAACTGGTCGGCGGCGGACATTTTCTGCAACAGCCGATCTTCGCGCCGGACCTGGCCGAATTGGCGCTCAGCATCCCTGAATCCCCCGTGTCCGACCGCAAACTCTATTGCGCGGCGGGGCCTGAAATTGCGGAGTCCGTCGCTTACTACCGGATGATCGCCGACGAACTGGGCGTGGACTTGAGCGTCGAGGAATTGTCGGTGACGCAAGCGCTGGCGGCAAACCCGGCCTGGAAATTTTATCTCTGCCATCGCATCTACGATTTGGAGCCGCTGCGCAACGACGGCCTGAAAGCTCCCCGCACCCCTCTGCGCACAGGCTTGCGCCTCCATTTGGATTGGATGGAAACGCGCCGCGGCGTCTGATGCGCATGTCCCTGGGTGAATGGAGCTTTGAGCCGGACGGCCAAACCTGACCCGCGCCATCGCAGCGACAGTAAAATATTCGGCCGCGCCGCTGAACCGCGAATTGACGAACCGCCGAATATTGCAGGAAAGACGAACCATCAGCCGGCGGCCAGGGCTGCCAGATGCCGGCGGGACTCCGCCAGGCAACGGCGGATCGGCGCGGCGGCGGGCAGGATTTCCTCGATACGGTCCAGGCAGCCACGGTCGCGCAGGCGGCGCGCCGCCGCGGGGTAATTGATGTCGTACACCCAGGACGCCTGCATCAGGAAAAAATCCGCCAGGGATCGCACATTGCGGAAGGATATGGTGCGCCGCGCCTGCAAGTCGGCCAGCGCCGCCGCTGTCGGCGGCCCGTCAATATCAACACCGTGCAGAATTTCCGGCTGCGCCCGGAAAACGCCGCTCCGCCATGCGTCGTATAGCACGCGGTAGATGTCCAGTTTGTCGGCATCGCGCACCAGGCGCAGGCATTCCATAGTCCGGGATGAACCCAGTTCCGGCATTTTACGGACATTATGGAAGCGGATGGCCGCCGTGATAATTGCGGCATCGTCCGGCGGCAAGCCGTCCAGCATGCCGGCTTCCACGGCAACGCGCGCGCCGAGGACGCCGTGATCCACCGAACGCTCGTCCTGAAAAGTGCCGTAACGCGCGAATTGCCCGAACCGTCCGATATCGTGAATCAATCCCAGGCTGGCCGCCAGCGCCTGGCCGCCGCCATCCCATCCCAGATCCAGGGACATCAACCGCATATCTTCCGCCACGCGGCGGCTGTGGTCCAGTTTCAACTGCAGCATCGGCGGGAGGCGTCCGTCTGCCGCCGCAAAACCGCGCTGGTAAAGATCAAAACGCTGATTGATTAAATGCCAATCTTCCTGCCGCATCACACCCCCACCCTGCCAATTCTTGTAAACCCGTCCGGCGCCCGGCAGCGCTCAAATTGAAGCGCCCGCCAACCCGGCAAATTCTGCTCGAACTGCCGGCTCATCCAGCGATTCCGCCAGCAGCACCAGTTCCGTGCCGCCGTCGTATTCCCGGAGGGACGCGGTTTGGAGCACGCCGGCCGCAGCCTGCACCGCCAGCGCCGCCGCCCCATCCGCGGCGGGAGGTCCCGCTAAAAGCAAGTATCCCTTCATACGCCACAGCCGGGGCGCCCAATCCTGCAAAAAAGCTTCCGCGGCAGCACGCGGAACCGGACGGTGCGAACGGAGCACCAGGGCCGAGGATGGCGGGCGTCCGGCGGGCGGCACGCGGGCATTTTCCAGGGCGCGGCGCTGCGCTACAGTTTCCGCGGAAAATTCATGAAAAGCAGGCCGCACGTCCACATCGCAATACCGGGCGGTTTCCACCGCCGCCAGCGGGTTAAGTTCCCGCACGCGCCGGCTAATCAGTTCCAGCGTTTCCGCGCCGGCCTGTTCGACATGGTTGATGATGACGGTATCAGCCACGCGCACCTGATGGCGGACACAGCGCACCGTATCCGCCATGCGCGTAAAATTTCTCGCATCCGCCACGCACCAGATATGGCGCAGGCATACCCGGCCCTGCAATTCCGGCGCCGCCAGCATTTGCACAATGGATAGCGGGTCCGCCAGGCCGGTAGCCTCCAGGATGACCGCATCCAACGACTGGTTCCGCAGCAGTTCGGCCAGTCCGCGGCGGAATTCCGCCAGGCGGCAGACGCAAAACACCGAGCCGCCCTGAACTTCGATCATCTCAAATGGCAGTCCGGTTGAGCGCAATTCGCGGGCATCCACCCCGCTTTCAGCAAACTCATTCTGGACGACCAGGACGCGGCGGGCGGGCGCATGGGCGGCGAGAAAACGCCTGATCAGCGTGGTCTTGCCGGA
>JAXGSX010000116.1:0-10957 GCA_040775225.1 Kiritimatiellia bacterium
ATACATGTCTATCAGGATTTCTTCGACGCCGGTCAGGCGCACCAGCAAATCCCACGGGGCGATAGAAGTGCCCTTGACGCCGGTCCGGCGCACCGGGATGACGCCGTCAAATATTTCCTCCAGCAGGGTGAACCGCGCGGCGGTGGTTTCCGGGTCATAAGTGATGACCGGATCCTTGATCTTGTCAATGTCGCGCTCGTCCCTGATCTGGATGTTGAAAGTGCGCGAGACGATGTCGCTGGCCGGGTCGGTGCGTTCTATGGCCACATCCTCTTTGATGCCGAACCCGGTGTTGCGGATCGCCGGCGGGCAGGCGATGTAATCCTCCACCACCATGTCGCCCGGCATGTGCCGCCACTGGTAGATGGTGCGCCGCAGGCTGGTTTCCAGCCCCTGGAGGAACTTGTCGCCGGCGATCGTCGCGGCCAGTTCGCCATTGTATTCCATTTCATACCATGGGATTTCAAAGATGAACACCGGCGGCCGCCCGCGTCGAAGCGAGTTGTTCCGGCGCCACAAATCGCGCCGGACATCGTTGACCGGATCGCCGGCGATCTCGTGAAGCTGGCGGCCTAATTCGCGGAGTGTTTGACGGGCCTTGTCGTTTTGCTGCATACGCCTTGCCGGCCCCGCGCAGTTGCCGCGGCAGCCGGCCCTCCTTGCATAATGCTGATTTTTACCTGATCCCGATGAGCGATCCCGCCGGCGTGTGTTCATAACAGCCCATATCCGCCTGCCGCGCAAACCGGTCAATGCGCGAGCGGCCGTCCAAATCAACCGCGCCGGCCATCCAGGCTTGATTCGTACCGGCATTCACGCAGGGCGAGCCGGGCGGCAGGCGGTAATCTCCCACCGGCACATTGACCAATTGCGGATCACTGGTGATGTTGCCCTGGGCCGCATTGGTCAGTAAATCCCCGCAGGAGTAGTAAAAGGCATTCGATTGCGCCGATGTGCGCAGGTAGAGATTTTTCGTCGGGAGGTTGGGATAAACCGCATCGTTCACCGTGTTGGAGGCGATCACGCAATTATAAAAACGGTCGGCATCGCCATTGACCGAGTAAAAATAAACTCCGCCGCAATTCCGGTAGCTGTAATTACTGACGATCGTGCAATTGACCACCGTTGCCGTAGTGTTCTGATCTATCACCATGCCGCCGCCGCCATATCCCTGGGGATCCACCCCAGTGGCATTCCCGGCAATCAGGCAATTCCGCAGTTCCGTTGTGGCATTGGAAGCGATATAGACGCCCGCGCCATGCAGCCATGTGCCATTGGTCAATAAATTACCGGTAATGACGCAATGATCGAGCAGGCCGTTGCCCATGAATATTCCCGCGCCGTACCGACCGGCCGTATTCCCCGTGACGCGGCACCAGAGCATGGTCAGCGCTGTATTGCCGTATGCGGCGGAATTGATGCCGCCGCCAGAGGTCGTCCCGCTGGGAAACTTATTGTCGGCCACCAGGCAATTGGTGAACAGCGCGGTGCAATTGACCCCCACCACCACCCCGCCTCCGCTGGACCCGCCGGTATTGCCGACAATCCGGCAATCGCGAATCAAAGGCGACCCGGCGCCGGCGATGTAAATTCCCCCGCCAATGCTGGGCGCAGTGTTATTGCTGACGACGCAGCCGGTCAATTCCGGCGTCCCGCCATACAATACCAGGCCGCCGCCATACCGTGCAAAACTGGCCACCCGGTTACCGGCAATCAGGCAGTTGGACAACACCACCCCGCTGCAGTAATTAACATACACTCCTCCGCCATCGCCGGCATTGTAGGTATTGGACGTCACATTGTCCAAGACCTGGCAGCCCGTCAACAAACCGTTGCCGCTGATATTCACGCCGCCTCCCTGCCGCGCCATATTTCCGGTCACCAGGCAGTCGTTCAATACGCCGCCATTCAATCGCACACCGCCGCCATTGGCATTGGTGGAACCGCAGGCGGTAATCGTAAAATGCTCGACCGTGGCGCCGCTGTTGTTGATATCTATTCCCTGATGCGTAGTATTGGGGTAATCTCCCCGGATGATGGTGGTTTCCCGGTCCAAGCCGCGGAGCGTAATGGCATTGTTGATCTGAATCGTGGCGACAGTGTCGTACGTATCGTTGGAGACCAGCACCAAATCGCCGGCGGTGTCCGCAAGCGCCACGCCCTTGCTGATGGTTCTGACGGCGTTGGTCCAGCTCCCCTTGCCGTCGCGGGCATCATCGCCGCCCGGCGCGACGTAAATGGTGGTCTGCGCCTGCGCCGCCGGCCAGCCCGACAGCGCCAACGCCCAGCATGCGGATATCAAACGCATCGCGATGTTTGTGGAATATTTCATTATTCGGCTCCCCATGTTAGCCGCACCCTGCCCAGCATGCACCAGCCCCAACTGTAATTCTTCGCCAGGGCCTCTTCCGCCGGGCCGGCTGCGCCGGTCTGACCATCCGTGCCGGGCTTATAATCGCCCAATGTATTGGCAATGACAAGCACATTATCGCCGGCTTGCAGGCAAGCTGCCGGAATTTCTAATTTTTGCCAGTCCCACTTGTTTTTAGGAAAATCAACCGGCCCGGCAAATATCTTTTGACCATTGAGGGTGATCTCGATTTCGGCTTTTTCTTCCTTCTCGTTATCCAACCCCTGCAATTCCAGCGTCATCGCGCCTGTCGGCATTTTATTCAGCTTGAAATATGCCCGCACCTGTGATTCCGGCGAACTCCTGCGCCGGACCACCGCCGCCGGCTGCCCGCGGTAATTTTCATAAAAGCGCGATCCCAGCCAAGCCTTTGCCGGCAATTCAAATCCGTTTTCAAGTTCTTCCTGAAGATAACCGCGGTTTTTCAGCGCCTTGGCCGGGTTTGCCAGGAATTCATCAATTTTCTTGTCATTCCACCATTGATATGGCGCCCGCGCAAAGTCCAGCGCGCCGCCGGTGGACTGAAACAGCCATTCGGTAAACGATATTTTATATCCGGCGAACGGCACCCGGCATGTCCGCGCCAGCCCCACCAGCTCGGCCATTTTGGATGCATAATCCCCAAACAATTCATCCGGCACATTGTAATCATGTTCTTCCAAAAACTCATTAATATACGCGTATAACACCTTGTGTTTTTCCGTATGAATGAATGCAATCGCACCTTCATCGCCGGATGCGGCGGCTTCCGCGCGTGTGAGCAAATCCAGCGCCGGCTGCGTGTAATCCAGCGGCAGCCGCCGGAATTTAATCATGTTTTGTTCCCGCTGGCAGTTCTTGGCGTTGCCGGCCGCAAATTCCCTGATCAACTTGTGATGCATGTCATAATATTTGTGCATATATGGCGCCGAAGCCTTGCCGTAAATGGCCGGCATGACTTCGTCAACCAGTTGTCTTACATCCGCATCAGGGTTCCAGATCAGCTTGCCGGTGGTGTAAATGGTGGTTTCCGGAAAATCACCGCGCCAACCGCAATGGTAGAATCCCCTGACGCCCTTGTCATGTGCCAATTTTATTTTCTCGGCATTCTCCGGAGTGTTTACCGGATACAGGAACAGTGTCAGATTGGTTCCGGTATACTCGTTCCAATCATTCAGCAGTTTCAATCCCCGCTGGTTTAGCGCGCAATAGGTCACCGTCCAATCCGGCCAGGAAGACGGCCAGAAGGCATACATCACCGCCACATTAGGATGCAATTTCTCGCGCAATGGCACATCCTCGCGGTCATTGGCATAGGCCAGAACCAGGAGTTTACGATCGGGATATTTTTTGCTCGTGATTTCAGCTACGGCATTGGCGTAAGCAACCATCCGGTCGGTCAGAACCGTTTTATCCGCGTCCAGCGTGGTGCAAAGTTCGCATTCGCACCAATGCAGGCCGTCGCCCTGCCCAATTGAAAAATATTTGGCCTGCGGATATTGTTCCATCAACCGCATGATGCGGTCGGCCACGGCCTTTTGCAGGGCGGGATTACCCAGGCACAATTGCAGATCGCCGGCATTGCGTCCGCGGTAACCATCCAGGCGTTTGCCATTGACCAGGGCGTAATAATCCGGATGATCCTTGGCGAACAAAAACGGCGGCGCCAGGAACGCCGGCGGGTGCACCCAGCTTGCCCGGCAGGGCGGCGAGGCCTTGTCGCTGGGCGCCACGGACGATTCCGAATACAGAAACCCGTATTTCCAAGGAGTCCAGGTAAATTGGTGTTGACCAACCCCATCGGCCCATTCAAACGCCGGCTGCCGGGTAATATCCATGTCTTTAATTTCAAAGCCCGGTTTGGCGTCCACCGTAAACACCCGCGGCGCGTAATATTTTACGCCCATTATTTCAGCCAGATGCATCACGCCCGCCAGCAGGCCGGCGTCATTCCCGCCAATTAAATCCACTCTGCCATTTTTGCAAATAATCCGGAATCCATTGGCTTCCGGATCGGCCGGCGCCGGCCGGCGCCGGAAGAGTTGCCGCCATTTTTGCGCCGGATTTGCCGGCGGGCGATCGGGAATGATTTTTTCCAGGTTCTTCAGCCGGATATATCCTTTTTCTTGCTCCGCCGGCGCGCCGGCCAACACCGGCAAGACCACGCCTGTCACCAGCCAGACATCCAAGCGCAACTCGTGCGCCGCCATGATTTCCGGCCAGCGCGGATTTGCCGAAGTGATTATACCGCGGGCGCGCACGCTCCCGCCGGCAGCTTCAATCAGCAATGTTGCTTCCAGGTTTGTTGCCGACGTAAGCATCGGTGTTATGCGCAGGTGGCTGATTGACAAAGTGGCATCCTGGGGCACATGGATTCCAAGCCCGAATCCATAATGTTTTCCCGCGCCCACGGTCATGGATAATTCTTCCCATTCATCCAGCTTCCGGTTAACCAATTCATGCCGTTTGCGGTTGCCGGTGACGCGATCGCGCAATTCCATGTAAATGCCGCCCCGCGCGCTTGTGGATTTCAACCGGCATGAAAATTGGTATTGCGGGGTGACGTCATCCCACATGTAGAACTGGTGCAGCGATGCCGCGCCGGCGATGGTGATGCCGCCATCGAAAAATTCAACGTCCCCCAGGCCGCTGTTGGTAATGCCGGCCGGCCCGCCGTAATAAATCCAGTCCGCCGGCCCTTGCCGGTCCAAACCCGGCTGGAATTCCGGGTTGCGCGCCAGGTTGATTTCATATTCCGCCGCGCCGGCGCAGATGCACCCCGCCAGCATCAGGCTGAACCGGAACTTTTTGCATATCCGCATGGCAAACCCCCTTCTCTATTTTTCCGTGGTTCAAATGCATTAGCCTCTTTCGGCAAAAATCATAACCAATGAATTGCATGGATGAAACCGGGCGGCTCAGCAAAGCTTCGCCCTCCAAAAACGATCATATGAACATGTTTTCCCTTGGAGGGCGAACCTGCGGTGAACCACAGGCAGGAGCAGCGCCGGCCTTGAGACTGTCGCAAAGTTAATACGCCGCGATACGGGCGCGCCAGGAGGCGCATTGTTTTTACAGCGCAGGCCGCGAAAACATATAGCCGCTCTTAAAAGTGAACATTAATGATCAGATCATTTTCCTCCGGCGCGTCCAGCGCGGGCACTGTCAATATTTTCTGGCCCGCGTCATATTCCCATCCGGTCATTTGCCGCCCGTCCAACATCACCGTCACGGGTTTTTGACAATGCACAAGCAACTGATAATGCCGGCGTTCCGGCATGCCGTCGAATTTGCCATGGCGCGGCGCGACCGTCAGCGTCAAAATTTCTTTTGGCGCCGATTCAGAACCGCGGTCATCCCGCTGCGTCCTTGGGACTACGCCGGACAAGCCGCCCGCGACTATAGAAGATAGCGTCTGATTGATTTCCGTTGTTGCCAGCGCCCCGTTGCGCCAGGCCTCGGTTTCACCATCGTCTTCGCATAACACAAACGGCTCATTCCGGGCGCCGGGGAAGATTTCCAGTTCCAGCGTTTCCCACGATTTTTGCCCAAAATAATCCATGGCCGGCGCCCGCGGGATAATCGCCCCGGCGCGCGCCAGCAGCATCCCGCCCCGGTCATCCGGATGTTTGACCGGAATATCCGCCGGTCCCCGGAGGCCTTCGCCGGTCCAATAATCGAACCAGGTTCCGGCCGGCAAATGAATTTTTTCCGTAAACGCCGCGGTCAAAAACGCGTCGCCCAGCATGTATTGCAACGGCAGCGAATCGGCTTGCGGATCATCCGGGAACATCAGCGGCATGGCGCGCATGACCGGCAGGCCGGTGCGGGCCGCCAGATGCGCCATGGAGTAGATATACGGCAGGATGCGGCAACGCCAGCGGGCATAGTCGGCAAACATCTTTAAAAGTTTTTCACCCTGAAACCACGGTTGATTATACATGTGCCAGGACAGCAACTGGCACCAGGTTTGCAGAAACCCGAAATGAATGCCCTGCTCGGTCCAGACTTGCATGTCCGTTGTAACGTTGGAATGCCCGCACAACCCGTGATTCAATAATGAAATCAGCGGTTCGGCGCCGCCGCCGGTATCACCAGCCCAGGTGGCGGCGTATTGCTGGATGCCGGAATAGCCGCAGGGCGTGTAAATCATCGGACGTTTTCCGGTGTATTCCGCATACCCCCGGCTCATCTGCTTGGCCAGGAGCATGGGATACAGGTTGTGCATCTCGCGGTCATCCATCCCGTTCTTCCAGCGGCGGTCGGGATGAAAAAGCACCTGGTTGGCGGCATCCATCTTGAAGGCGCGGGCGCCGTCATCCACGAATTTTTTAAGATGCTCGAACCACGGTTCGCCCGGCCTGGTGAGCCTGTCCTGGTAGATGGCGCCTTGGAGGTGTTCGTCTTCTATCAGCGTATTGGCGGCTTGGGCATCCGGGGCCGCGGGCGGCGCGGCGCCGGCAGCCGGATTCTGGCGCAATTGGCGCTCCTCATGCTCGCTCAAATCGTAATCGCAGCACAGCCACAGGCTCATCTTGAATCCCATGTTTTTCAGCGCCGCGGCAAAGGTGGCGTAATCCTTGCCTTTCAGCCAGTGCGGGATATGAAATCGCTCCTTGCTCCATTCCTTGTCCGTGGAATAGTCGTAACGCTTTTCCATCCAGCCCGGCTCCAGGCCGATGGTGTCGCAGGGAATGCCATGCCGACGGAATTCATAGGCTTCGTAAAGGACATCCCGGGCGCGCACTTCGCGTTCGTCGCAGACAAACGTCAAGCCATATGCCCAGGCGGGCAACAGGGCAGGCCGGCCGGTGATCAAGGTGAATTTTTCCAACAACTCGGGCAGGCTCTTACCGGCCATCAGGTAAAAATCCAACGGCCCGTTTTGGGCGGAAATCTTCAATATATCGGGATTGCCCGCGCCGGCATCCACTTCATGGAACCAGGTGGTGTTCATGAAAATTGCCCAGCCGCGCGAACTCATGACAAACGGTATCGGCAGGTAGGCGGCGACATTTTTCATCACCATGCCGTATTTCTTACCGCGACGCTGGATGCCCTGGCGGCCCACATCGCCTAAGCCATACAGGCGTTCGCCGGGCTGCAGCCGAAATTTTATTTCAAAGCCGCGTTCCGGCAGCGGCGCGCGCGGCAATTCTTCGAGCATAGCCTCCTTGCCGCGCGTCAGACGCACCGCGCCATCCGCGCGCGCCACCGTCAGCGTAAAATCCCGGTGGCGCCAAGTCCAGGTCTGCTCCCGCGCGGTGCAATCCGGCGCCGGCGCCGCCGGCAGTTGCGGCAGTATTCCATAACGCTCCATGCCGCCGGACGGAAATTTTTCGCTGTGCCCCGCGCGCACGCGCCATACCCCGGCGGCCGGGCCATCCACCCGCAAACTGCCGCCGCATTTCACGTTCAAGATTCCATCGGCAAACCGCCCGGCATCGTGCGCCATAATAACACCCCTCCCCGAGTTTGTGAACATAGTAGCCGCGCGCATCGTCGGGGGCAATGGAGGCGGTTGACAAAATGATGGATTATTTTGCCAGGATTTTCCGGGTAGAAACCGAAACAAGGTATTTGGCGATGCGTTACTCCTTTGCGTATGCCGGTTTCAGGCCCTTCACCATCGGATAATGCTTGGTATTAAGCGTAAGAATCTCAGCGTTTTCCGCTGCCGCGGTAGCCGCGATGATTGCATCCGCCAGACCGATACCGTGCGATCGCGCATAATCCCGCTTATAAAGGCCAGCCGCTTTTGCAAGGTCAAAACTGATCGGAATAACCTGAATCCGTGACGGGATTTTATGTTGTCAAGATAATGTGCGTACAAGCAATAACCTGAATCCGTGACGGGATTGTGTTTTTATGACATAATGATGTGTAAAACAACCATTTACGATTTATTAAATAGTCACCAATAGTACAACCCGTTTTATTAAAAAAAAGAGCGCCCTCCGGGTGAGGCCATTTGCCTTGTTGTGAAAGATAATACTCCATCCCCAGGCGGGCATGCAAACATATTCCGGCCGCCCCACCGCCGGCCATGCGCAAAAAAACACACAAAATAGCAAAATATTCCCATTGCAATGCATGGTTGAACATCTAACATGACGGCTAATCGAATTTCCCAGCGGATTATGCTTCCTGATGAAAGCCGGCGTCCCACCATGAATCCAAAACCACCTCAGCAGAGCAAGCAACCCGCAGACATTGCCGGCAGACTGCAGGAACCCATGGACCCCGCGGCTCTGGCGCCGCACTGGGCGGACACGCTGGCCACTGATGCCGGCCGGACGCCGGACTTCCTGCAAGCGGAAACGATCGTGGAACTCCGCCGGGCATCCGGTCTGCCTCCGGCGGCCGATGCGCCGCTTCTGGAAACCGCCCGGCGTATCGCCGGGAATCCGGACTTGCGCCTGCTGGCGCGGCATTGTTACCGCCTGCTGTACGAATATGCGGACTTCACCGGATTCGGCGGCTGGCCCTCATTCCAAAACGTCCTCGGGGAAAATGCCGGCGTTTTTTACCTGCTGATTCTCCTGGCGGCGGCCCCGCTGATCCGGACGCAACACCGCCGGCGGAACATCCCGGAGGAAATCACCTGCGCCACCTGCAACCGGCGGGATGCGGTGGAACGTTACCGCGCCACCCATCAGGGCCGCTGGGGCGCCGATCGCCGCAGTTTGTATTGGACCAGGTTTTACTCCAACGGCGACTTGTACCGACTGGGCCGTATGGAATACATGCTGCGCCGTTTCAAGGGCCTGGTCGAAGTTTACCGCCACGCGCGGACCGGCGCCACTGTCGCATTCGCGCCGGATGGCGCGCTGTACGACGCACAGGGGCTGGCGGTGAAACCCGCGGACGGCGCCGCCCCTCCTACCGGAACCTGGACCGCCAGGCTGGCGATTGGCGGAGAACACATACAAGGGTGCCCGATCCTGCCGCAGGGCTTTGCTGTCCCGGAACAAATCCGCCTGCCGGCCGCAGCCTGGCGGCGCGCGCTGGGCAAGGACGACTGGACCATGGACATGCACATTCCCCCCGGCGGCGGCATGACCCTGGAACTCTGCGGGGCGTCCATGCGCCAGGCGGCGGATTTTTTCCCGCGTTATTTCCCCGACCGGCCGGCAGCATCCATCACCTGCGCCTCCTGGATTTTCAACACGCACCTGGACGGCATCTTCGCGCCGGAAGCCAATTTGGTGCGTTTCCAACGCGAACTGTACCTGTATCCCGTCCCCTCCACCGGCCAGGACGGGCTGGTGTTCATCTTCGGCCAGGACGATCCCCGCCCGGACACCGCGCCGCGCGATACGCGCCTGCAGCGGGCCATTCTGGACTTCCTGGCAAAGGGCAACCGGTGGCGCAACGGCGGCATGTTTTTTTTGGCGGCGGATTTGCCCCATTTCGGGCAAGGCTGGTATCGCGGCCCGGGGCGCGCCGCGGAATTGAAGGGATGGCATTGAGCCAATGCCTGTCCCGCCGGCGGCGACTAGCGCGGCTACACGCGGAGCATGCCGGGCGGATACCCGAAATGCTTGCGGAAAACCTTGACGAAATACCGGCTGTCATGGTACCCCGCCGCGCGCGCGGCTTCCTCCACGTTGATTGCGCCGTGGCTCAGGATGGTTTTTGCCTGCGTCATGCGCACCTTGGTCAGAAACGACATCAGGGAACACCGCATTTCCGCGCGGAAGATATGCGAAAGATAATAGCTGCTGACGTCCAACGCCTGCGCCACCTGCTTCAGCGTCAGGGGCTCGCGGTAATGCGTGCTGATATAAACGCGCGCGCGCTGCACCAGGATGCGTTTCCGCAAACCTTCGCCGCGCGCCTCGGGTTTGGCGCCGCGGCCCCAATCCAAACTATCCCGGGCCATGACCTGCAGCAGGGTCAGGAGCCGGGACTGCGCCACCCGCATATCGGAGGGCCGGCCCCACGCCAGGTCGCCTTGCATGGACTCAACCAGCGCGGCCGCCTCGCACCGGCCGCGCGCGGAGCGGATTTTGCAGGGGGCCGGCGCCAGGGCGGCCAGGAAGGATTTGCCGGCCGGCCAGATGAAACCGATTTCAAACACTTCCAGCCCCTTGACGAAATCAAACTGATCGCGATGCGCCAGGGCGCCGGGAATCAGGAGCGTATCGCCGGGCTTGAGGCGCGTGCGGCTCCGCCGGGTGATCACGCAATTCTCGCCGTGAAACACGTGCAGCAGCTCGTAGTTGTCGGCGCTGGCCCCGCCATGCATGGCGCGCGCGGAAATTGGCCCAAAGCGCATGCGGCACATCATCCGGATTTCCGGCAGGCCATCAACCTGCTGCCAGGCGGCCGCCAACGCTTGGCGTTGCGTAAGATTCATACGGTTTCTATGCTAAATTCCGCGTCAAAGATCAAGTTATTTCTGACCGCCCCGTAAAACCCTTGCCCGCTTCCGATCGGTTTGTTATAACCTGAATTTTGCACGTAATTTATAATTATCGCTTTTCTGCGTTGTGTTTTTGATGGCTATTCCATGGTTTCGGCGCTCCTTTCGGAGCCGTGCAAAAATTATTTTGCACGGCGGAT
>JAXGSX010000117.1:0-10928 GCA_040775225.1 Kiritimatiellia bacterium
AGACGCTCGACCAGTCGTTGGTGTTATCTATCTTGTCAAAAGCATTTAACATGCCGGCAGAGACGTTCCGGTGTCGTCGGCGGACTTCGGCTATGCGCGGGGTGGCGGCGCGATTGCTATGCAAGTATGCGGGGCTGACGCAACGCGAGGTGGCGGCGGTATTGGAGATGGGGAGCGGGGCAGCGGTCAGTCACCAGATGCGGAAAGTAGTTGGATTGCTGGAGACGGATCGGAGGTTGCGCGATCTGGTGGCGGAAGCCGGAAGCTTGCTTGAACGGCAAGTTTCTAGAATTTAACCGTGCAGCACAATATTAAATATTAATTCAAGGGCTGACCCTGAGTGACCGACCCTGAGTGACCCTATCCCGATTGGAAGTGAAGAGGACAATATGAATGACCAAGATGAACCACGCTTTGTCTCGATCTGGCAGCCTCGTGATTCTGTCCAAGCCGGAATGATCCGAGAGGCGTTAGAGCAATCCAAGGTGAATGTCTATATCGATAATGAGACCTTGTCCTCTGTACGTTTTGGTGGGATCGGTATCGCCGCAGGGGGCATGAACGTCATGGTTCCGGAGAATGAAGTCGAACAAGCAAGGAAAATACTGGCTGATCTTGGAATTGAGTAGGACAGAAACTTCCAATCAGCAAATCCAGGCTGTCGTCCCGCAGAGCGGGCTCAGCCTGATTTGCGCCGTTTTCCCGGAGAGATGAATGGGAAGAATGTGCGACATCTACGGTAGTGAGCGACCGAACGAGGCTTTCGGCGGTGGTCGTGGTCCGCATTCCCAAGGGGCAGGGGTCAGTCCTATAAATTAATAATATTGTTCAATTAAAACCAAACAGGATTTCTTTAAATCGCTGGACTGACTGACGGGAATTCCTGGCTTGGCGCAATCGGCATCTTGTGAACAAGCCATGTGATTCCCATGTCGGCGGCCCAGGACCTTGCCGCCCTGGCATAAAACGCTCGCATCTTGAGCCGAATTCGGATAATAATGACTTGATAAACGCCGTCCGGAAGAATGCGGTATTATTCAATGTCATTGCATTTTGCACAATGCCTGCTGCTGGACCTGGAGACTGACCAGCGGAATCGTATCCTTAAAATCGGCGCTATCCGAGGCCCGCATTCCTTTTTACGCGTCAGCCGGTTTGACCTGCGGGCCACGCGGGCAGACCTTGAGCATTTTCAACCGGATGGACCGGCGCAACCCGTTAGAGGAGGAACTGGCCGGCGCTTGTTTCGTCTCCCGGCGTGAAGCGGCGGGACAGGCGGGGCGGGATGCCGGCGTCCGCGATTATGTCATGCTGGGGCTGGATGACATCTTCCTGGATTATGCCGGGCAGCACGACGCCGGGCATCCTGTCCACGCGGCGCTGGCCGCCGTGCAACCCGGCGACCGGCTGGCGATGCAATGGCATGACGTCCGGCCGGTGCTCGTGAACGGCGCCGGGATAATGGTTGCGCAACTGTCGGCCAAGGCCGCCGAAACCTGGAAAGGCCGGCAGGCTGAAATCAAGCAGGTGAACGTCATCGGCCTGCTGGCCCGTACGCGCGAAGATTGCCGGGAGAGCGAATACCAAGCCCGTCTGCGGGTTGACCAGTGGGAGATTCCCCTCTGCGAACTGGCCCTGGGCGGAGCGGAGGGATGAGGAAACCATCCATTAAACCGGAACTGAGGGGGGAAAGATGGTGGCGAGACCCAGAATCGAACTTGTGACACTCTGATTTTCAGTCCGCTGATCTACCAACTGAGCTATGTCGCCAATATGTTACCACTGACAACTGATGACTTGTCCGGCATTCATTTACAGAGGACTTCAAATCAAGATTTTTCCGCCTTCGCCAGGAGGCTACGGCGGATCTCCGCAACGCTCCGACAGTCCGCTGCTCTACCAACTGAGCTATCTCGCCATGCGCGCTCCCTGGCCCGAAATCAGCGCCGGGATTTTGCGTTTGCAAAAACAGGGGGAATAATATAAGGATGCAGGGGCTAAAGCAATTGTTTTTTTAGGGAAATAATATGAACCGTAAATCATGGGTATTGCTGGCGGGCGTGTCTTTCCTGGTGCTGGGCAACTTGATCGGCGCGGGCATCCTGGCTTTGCCGATTAACACGGGGTTGGCCGGATTGTGGCCGGCGCTGGCCGGGATGGCGGCGCTGGGCGGGGCGATGTTCTGGACGGCGGTGATCCTGGGGCGCGAGGCGGTGGCGGCGCGGACGGATAATTTCAATTACCCCAGTTTGTACCAACGTTACCTGGGCCAATTCGGCAAGTGGGCGGCCATTCTCGCCAATATCCTGATTTTATACGGCTTGCTGGTGGCGTACCTGACTGGCGGCGCGAAGATCATCAGCGAGGTTTTCAACCTGCCGGATGCCTGGCAATGGGTGTTGATGCCGGCTTTTTTTGCCGTTGTCACCGGATTGACCCTGATGAACAGCCGGCTGTTTTTACGGTATAACGCCCTGATCATGGCGGCCATGCTGGCGGTTTTTACATTGATCCTGGTCATGGCCTGGCGGCGGGTGGACCCGGCGCATTTCACCTGGCAGGATTGGTCCTACCTGCCGGCTGCCGCGCCGATCATCGTGACGGCCTTCCACTTCCACAACGTGATACCCAATATCTGCGGCAGCCTGGATTGGCGGATGGGGCGGATTTGGAAGGTCATGCTGGCGGGCATGGCGCTGGGGTTCCTGATGAATGCCGCCTGGATCATGGCCGGCCTGGGGGTGCTGCCTTTGGATAACAGCCCGGACGGCATTGTTACCGCTTTTCATGAAAACCTGCCGGCCACGGTTCCGATGGCGCGCATGCTTGGTTCCCGCTGGTTTACTTCGTTCAGCATGGTTTTTGCACTGCTGGCCATCGTCACGTCTTACCTTGCCAATGGATTGGGA
The DNA here is from genome assembly GCA_040775225.1 of Kiritimatiellia bacterium. Classification (GTDB taxonomy): domain Bacteria; phylum Verrucomicrobiota; class Kiritimatiellia; order JAAZAB01; family JAAZAB01; genus JAXGPF01. The sequence continues at coordinate 2,910 of JAXGSX010000117.1, forward strand.
TTGATGGGATTCGTGCGCGACATGCTGGAAAATCACTGCCGGGTGCGCAGCCGGGCGGCGAACGTGGCGGTGACCTTCGTTCCGCCCGTGGTTATTGCGATGGTTTACCCGGATATCTTCCTGCAGGCGCTGAACATTGTGGGGGGGGTGGGGATTGTTGTGCTGTTCGGCATCCTGCCCGCGGTGATTTTCATCAAGAAATCAACCGCGCCGCTGGCGAAAATGGCCGGCTGGCTTTTATTCCTGTTGTTTGCCGCCTGCCTGTTGTGCGAGATTGGCCAGGAAACCGGGCGGCTGCATTTGCGGCCCCACATGGAATACTGGAATCCGCAGCATTGAGTTTCACCCGGGGTCAACTTCCATCGTCTGCCAGGAATCATCGGCAATGGAATACAGGCCAAGGTCCACCCGGCCGTCGCCGTTGTAATCCGCCGGCGCCGCCGCCTGGCCGGCGCCGCCGAAGGGAATCGCCAGACGGCGGTAATTATCGGATGACCGGTGGATGATCCACTGCCCGGCGGCGGGTTGGAAAACTGCCGGATCGGCCAGGCCGTCACCATCGTAATCCGCGGGCACGGCCTGTATGGCGTTGCCCTCGTCAAATGCCGCGCTGATCGGCTGGTAAGCATCTCCCGAAAGCAGCACCTGCCAGTCGGGCGTTCGGTGCACTGCCGGGTCGGCGCGGCCGTCGCCGTCGTAATCGGCGGAGACAGGCAGCCAATTCAGTCCGGCCGGCTGCAATTGGGCGTCCACCAGGCGGTAGTCCTCATTGGAAAGCAACGCCTGCCATGATCCGGCGGCGGCCTGGTAGATGGCGGGATCAGTCCGGCCGTCGCCGTCGTAGTCGGCGGGGGCAGCCAGCCAGCCCGGTCCGCCGAAAGGCGATTGAGTAGTCAGCAAGGTATGTCCCTCGGTTGAGCGCAGGACCATCCATTTGCCGGCGGCGGCCTGGTAAATGGCGGGATCGGCCAGGCCGTCGCCATCGTAGTCGGCGGGGACGGCCAGCCAGCCCGGTCCGCCGAAATGAAAAGTAATGACGGCATAATCCCGGGCGGATTGCCAGACTTTCCAGATGCCGGTTGATTCATCATACCAGGCCGGGTCGGCGCGGCCGTCGCCGTCATAGTCCGCCGGCACGGGCAGGTTGGAAAGCCAGCCGGTGAAATCCACGTTCCACAGGTTGCCGCAGGTAATGCCATCGCTTTGGGACGCGCCGGTGCGGACCGTGCGGGGTGTGAACCGGTAGCCGGCCTTGGCGGCGGACAGGTCCGCTTCGCGATTGGACGGGACAGGGGCGAAGGCGTAAATTCCGCTGGTGCTGGAGATTGCCGTCAGGGTAGGGCCGTCATGGATGGCGATGGTCAGGGCCGCATCCGCCAGCGGGCGGCCGTAAGAATCCATGATCCGGCCGCTGATGATCTCGCCCGTGCCGCTGGCGAAAATATTGTAGCCGCAGAATTTGACCACATTGTAATCGAGCGCGGAAGTATCCACGACGGGCAGGGCATACCAGGCGTTATCCGCCGCGAGCGACGCGCCCCAGCCCAGGTTGAGGTGGTGGTAGAGCGTGCCGGCGGCGTAACCGTAACCGTCGCAGAGCACCGCGTGGCCGCTATCGGAATAGAAAATGCCCAGCACCGCCGGCCGGCCGGCGTCCAGGCCGGGATTGAGCATGGCGGGTAGGGCCGCGGTGATGTCATGATCTCCGTCAAAACCTTTAATTGCCTGGGCGTAATGAAAAGTATCGCACAGGGCGTCCATACCGGCAACTAGGTCGGCCCCCGTGGCGCCGGCTGTATAGTGGGAACCGGAGGCAACGCTGATGTCATGGCAGAGCGCGCCGATTTCCATCCGGTTGGTCGCGGGCGTGGCGGCGGTCGGAGCGAGCGTCATCCAATCCCAGACGTACGGTCCGCCCAGGCCGTCGCCGCCCATCAAGGTGCGCGTTTGTTCTTCGCCGTTGACAGCGATAGTGAAAGCATGCGTGCCGACGCCGATGTAGGGATAACGATGGAAGCGCATCAGCTGCGCCAGGGCGGTTGCCAGGCAGCCGCAGGGATAATTATTGGGCGTCCAGTAATTGTAGCATAATGCGCCGCCGACCCCCATCTGGTCCCAAGCGCTTTGCACCAGCGGCGGCACGCGCTCGTCGGACACGGAGGCGATGCCGGCGCGCCGCTGCGCGATCAAGCTTTCCCACTTCCGCCGGTTGGCCTGGCGGCGTCCGGCGGCGGATGAACGGCGCAGCGCGGCCTTGCGGCCCTCCAGGTCGCCGGCCGCCAGCGCGCCCAGCGGATGCGCGGGCGAAGGGTCGAAATGACCGCGCGCGGCAAATGCGATCACCGGCTCCACCCCGTCGTCCGCCGCGACCAGCAGAAACCCCACCGGCTGCAAACGCACTTCGTAAAGCAGCGGTGCCCCATCGGTCCCGCGATGCAGGAGAACGGAATGCACCGCGCGGTTCGGCAAGGCGCGCAGCGGGTTGCGGAGCAGCGCCAGCCAACCGGCAGCCGCGGCGCGAGCGGTGTCGGGCGGCACCGTATCGGCGTCGGCCGGCAGTGCCAGACTAACCAGCGCAATCCCAAGCATGACGGTAGATATCCGAAGCCAGCATGGCGGTTTATTCATATTTGCCTGCGTTTTTCCTTGGAGCCGGGACGCCATCGTCCCGGTTCCGCTCCACTGGGTTGCCGGGACGAGGACGTCCCGGCTCCAGGCAGCGGCTGCATGGTGTTCATTGTTCGAGTCAAAATGCGAGCATTTTTTTGAAATCTGCCAGCCGGCGGTTGAATTCGCGGCGGGTCAGCCCGGCCAGCCGGTCAATGCTGAACGATTCCACGGCGAATGAAGCGGCAATGGTGCCGTACAGCATGGCGGCGCGCACCGCGGCGGCATTGATCCGCGGGCAGGCGGCGAGGTAGCCCAGCATCCCGCCGGCGAAAGAATCGCCGGCGCCGGTAGTGTCAACGATTTTGGCCAACGGGTAGGCCGGCAGAAGCATGAGCGCTCCGCCGGCGTAGAGCAGGCAGCCATGTTCACCTTGCTTGATGAGGACGTAGCGCGGTCCCATGGCGCTGATTTGGCGGGCGGCATCCGCCAGGCTGAACGCGCCGGTCAGGGCGCGGGCTTCGGCGTCGTTGATCAGGAGCATATCCACCCTGGCGATCAGGCGCGCCAGGTTGCGCCGGGCGGTGTTGATCCAGAAATCCATCGTATCCGCCGCCACCAGCGCCGGCCGCTGCACCTGCGACAGCACATGCAGTTGGAGTTCGGGGTGGATATTGGCCAGGAAGAGCACACGGCACCGGCGATAGGCGGCCGGCAGTTGGGGATTGAAATCCGCGAAGACGTTCAGGTGGGTGGCGAGCGTGCGGCGGCTGTTCAAATCCGCCTCGTATTCGCCGCTCCAGCGGAAAGTTTTGCCCGCAACTTGCCGCAGGCCGTCCAGGTCAATGCCCCGCCGTTGGAGCGCCAGGCGATGGCGCGCGGGGAAATCCGCTCCCGCGACGCCGACCAGTCCGGGCTTGACGAACAGCGCGGCGGCGGCGCAGGCATAGCTGACTGAGCCGCCCAGGACGTCGGTGCGTTTGGCGGCGGGTGTGGCGACGGTATCAAGGGCGAGGGAACCTACGACAGTGAGGTGGATTTGGGAGGTGGCGGGCATGTTTTTTCCTTTGCTCGGGAACTGAAAACTCTGGCCGGAAAGATATGCCCCTCATTGTGAAATACTTGCCCCGCGTAGTCAAGCCGCTTCCGCCTGCGGATGGTTGCGGCGCATTCCGGACGCCGAACGCAGCCTGGGCGGTGAACAACTGCGTGGAGTCTGACGGAGCAGGGCGTGGCGCAATCCGGATTCCGCTCTGACCGTCAGTCCCGCCGCCCGCCCAGGAGCCCCGAGCGGACCAGGTAATAGAGCAGGGTCATCAGGGCCGACACCACGGCGGCCACATACGTCAGAAACGCGGCATTCAACACCTCGCCGGCTTGCGCCTGTTCCGCCCGGGTTACAATCCCGGCGGATACCATCAGCCGTTTGGCGCGGGCGGTGGCGTTCCATTCCACCGGCAGGGTGACGATGGAAAAAATCACCACCAGGCCGAACAGAGCGATGCCCAGCATCAGCAGGGCGGGGAAATTAAAAAGCATGCCTGCGATAAAGATGATGTAGGAGGCATGGCTGCCGAACTGGGTTGCCGGCACCAGCGCCGAGCGCAGATAGAGCGGCATGTAATGCGCCGCATGCTGGATGGCATGGCCCGCTTCATGGCAGGCTACGCCGACCGCCGAGAGCGATGGCGAATCGTAGACCCTGGACGAAAGGCGCAGCGTGCGCGAAATGGGGTCGTAATGGTCGCTCAGAAAACCGTCCACCCGCTCGATGCGCACACGGGGGATGCCTTCGCTTTGCAGCAGGCGGCGGGCTGCCTCTGCGCCGGTAACGCCGGAAGCCACGCCCACGCGGGAGTATTTTTTAAAAGTGCTGTGAGTGTACCAGGATGCCAGCCCCGCCAGCGCCATGGCCGGCAGCAGCATCATGAAATATAACGGATCGAAAAACATTTCCTGTTGCTCCTGTCAGAATCAAGTCCCGCATTGACCGCGCCGCCGCAAGGGGCTGCTGTTTTCGACTTTTCATTATAGCGAAGCGGCCTGGAAATTCAAGGCCAATCCGGCCTGTAATGCGCCCGGCTACGCCCGGCTTCGGCGGGCACGGCCACGGCAGTGTCCTGCGTAGTCCGGCGAAGCAGGGCGTGGCGCATCCGCCGCGCCCGCGCCCGCCTATGCTACAGTCGAACTTCCCGGCCGCTGGCTGCGGATTGGTAAACCGCCTCGATGATTTTGCACACGTTGATGATTTCCGCGGGCGCCGCCATGGGCCGGCGCCGGCGGCGGATGCAGCCGATGAAATGTTCGAACGGCGTGCCGGGCGCCGGCGCCGCCTTGACGTCCGGCAGGATGTCCGCCGGCAGGCTGCCCCGGGTTTGAAAGACGCGCAGGCCTTCGGCGTTTTCCAGCGAGCCGGACCTGGTGCCGAAAAGTTCAAAAGTCTGGCCGACGCGCGAGTGCCCCGCCCAGGAAGCCTCCAGCGCCAGTGCGGCGCCGTTTTTGAACCGGATCAAAGCCGTGGCCAGGTCCTCCACGTTGACCGGCAGGGTGAACTTGTCGCCGGTGCGGGTGTGTGCCGGCGGCCAGTTGGCCCAATCGCTGTCGCCGATCAGATGTTTGAAGACCGCCGCAGTCACGCTGACCGGCTCCGGCGCGCCCATCAGCCAGTAAATACGGTCGAGAATGTGGACACCCAGGTCAATCAGGGGACCGCCGCCGGAAAGTTTGCTGTTGGTAAACCACCCGCCGCGGCCCGGCACGCCGCGCCGGCGCAGGTATCCGGCCTTGGCGTAATAGATTTCGCCGAATTCGCCCCGGGATATCATGGCTTTCAAAATCGCGGCCTGCGGGGTGAAACGCATGGGAAAATTGACCATGAAAACGCGCCTGGCCGACGCGGCTTTGTTCAGCATGGCCGCGGCGTCGGCGGCGCGGAGCGCCACCGGCTTTTCGCAGAAAACATGGCAGCCGGCCGCCATGGCGTCCAGCGCGTGCTGCTTGTGGAGGTAATTCGGGGATGAAATGTAGACCGCATCCAGATCGGCCCGGGCCAGCATTGTGCGATGGTCGGTGAAGCGGCCCTGGATGGTGCAGGCCCCGGCCGCGGCTTCCAGTTTCGCCTGGTTGGCCTCCGCCAGGGCCGCGACTTCCACGCCGGGCATCGGCGCTTTTTGGGTAAGCCGTTGCGCCAATGCCTGTCCCATGCCACCCGCTCCGATAATGCCGATTCTTAATGTTTTTTGCATTTGTTTTTATGTTCCTTTTGCCGGTTAACGCGGCCGGGAATTTCCGCGCGCGTTGCCTGTCAAGGGCCGATTCCGTGGAATTATGCCCGCGCCGGGCGGTTATGCCAGCAAAATGAGTTGGCAAAATCAACAAAATATTTGGCAAAAATTATGGTCAACCGCGGGATGTGAGTGGTAAAGACCCCGCGGCCGCGACGGAGCGCGGCCGGCAAGATGTTGAAGCGCGCATTGCGCCGGTAGGGCGAACTGGAACGCGGCATTGATCTGCCGGCCGGACCTACTCCGGCTTGAAGCCATTGGCATGCGGCCGCACTTCCCAACCCCTGGCATGCCCGGGGCCTTGGCCGACATGTCGGCCAAGGCCATGGATTCTGGCGACGACACAAGCCGCGCATCTTCCGGGCGATTCGTCAATACAGGGCTTGCCGGGATATATGAGGTAATCTTTCCGGTATTGAGCAGGGGAACTGTTTGGCATGAAAATGTTGGCGCCCCTCTGCAAGGCCAGATTCCGGCCATAACCGGGGAAAACCGCGTCGTAAGCCGTGGTGGCGGGAATGTGCGCCCGCGGATTGAATATTCGCAAAACCGCCAGCGCCTTAAAGAAGATTTCATCATTGTCTGCATAGGCGTTTTTCTCATGCGCCAGGGGGGTATCGGGATGCGGAATAAACGGGCCGATGCCGATCATATCGAGATTCAGATCCCGGCATAATAAGATGTTGTTTGCCAGAGTATCCCGCGTTTCGCCAGGCAGCCCGATCATGAAACCGCTGCCCACCTGAACCCCCGTCGTGCGCAGTATGCGCAGGCAACCGAGCCGTTCCGCCAGCGTGCAATCGGGGTGCATCCGTCGAAACAAATCCGCATCGCTGGTTTCAAATCGCAGCAGGTAACGATCCATGCCGCAATCCCGCCAATATTGATAGGTTTCCCGCGGACGATTGCCGGCTGACAGCGTCACGGCCAGATTGGTTTCAGCCTTGATGCGGCGGATGATTGCTCCAAGCGTTGCGTCGTTCAGGCCCTGGCCTTCGCCGGATTGCATGACGATCGTGGTTTGATAAGTTCCGGCCATTTGCCGCGCAACCTCCATGATGGCCTCCGCGGTCATCGCATAGCGCCTGACTTTCCGATTGGAATGGCGCAACCCGCAATACAGGCAATCGTTCGCACAGATATTGGAAAACTCCAGGATTCCTCGAATAAAAACATCATCACCCATCCAATGGCATCTGACCGCATCCGCTTGCCGGTATAATTTTTTAAGCGCATCATTCTCGGCTTCAAGCATTTGCAAGATTGATGCTGCAAGGCTATAAATATTTTTTGTTTTTTCTGTTGACATATTCAATGTCCTCTGGTTAATTACTAGCAATTCGATAGTAATACTAGATAATTATGAAATTGTCAACTAAAGGTCGTTACGGATTGCGGTTCATGATTGACTTGGCCGCCAATGGACAGTCACATGGCAAGGTATCCTTGAACCATGCGGCCGAGCGCCAGGGAATATCGGCAAAGTACCTTTGGCAGATCGCCAGCCAACTTAAGTCGGCCGGATTGATCCATGCCATGCCAGGCGCTTGTGGAGGATATGGGTTGGCGAAGTCTCCCGACGCAATCACACTGGCGGAGATTCTGGAGGCGCTGGAGGGGAAATTCCATCTGGTTCCCTGCGTTGCCAAGTCGTCTGTTTGCCGGCGGAGCGGTTCGTGCGTGTCGCAGATGGTTTGGCGGGAACTCAGCGCTAAAATAAACGAAGTGCTGACATCAATGACTTTGAGCGATATGATGCGGAAACAAGCGGACCTCGCGGCGGGGGCGCCGGTTGCTTACACGATTTAAAAACGCCGGCGTAGTGATTGCCGGGTCGGGCCGGAAATCATTTTTGAAGATTGGATTCACTGTTAAAAGGAACAAAACCATGACCAGCACAGGATTAAACACGGCGGCCTTGCACGCGGGGCAGCGACCGGACCCGACCACGGGCGCGCGCGCGGTTCCGATTTATCAGACAACCTCCTATGTTTTCAAAAGCACGCAGCATGCGGCCAATCTCTTTGCCCTGAAAGAATTCGGCAACATCTACACGCGTTTGATGAATCCTACCAATGACGTTTTCGAACAGCGCGTTGCTGCGCTGGAAGGCGGCACGGGCGCGTTG
>JAXGSX010000118.1:0-10714 GCA_040775225.1 Kiritimatiellia bacterium
GGCACGCCGTATTGCAGGCACATGGAAATGGCCGTGCCGAAGGCGTCCATGATGCCGCCCACCGTGCTGCCTTCCTTGGCCATGGTGATGAACAGTTCGCCCGGCGCGCCGTCTTCATACAGTCCCACCGTCAGGTACCCCTGGTGGCCGGCCACTTCGAATTTGTGCGTGATGGACTGGCGCGTGGCCGGCATGCGGCGCCGGAAAGGTTTGCTGGCCGCCGCCGGCGCGCATTCCGCCGCCGCCGATTCGTCGGCCTGCCCGGTGCTGACCGGTTGGATGCCCTTGGAGCCGTCGCGGTAAATGGCCACGGCTTTCAGGCCCAGTTTCCATCCGTCCATGTAAGCCTGCAGCACATCCTCAACGGTGGCGTTGTTGGGCATGTTGATGGTTTTGCTGATGGCGCCGGAAAGAAAAGGTTGCGCCGCCGCCATCATCTGCAGGTGGGCCTGGTACCGGATGCAGCGCTTGCCGTTTTTGGGCTTGAAGGCGCAGTCAAAAACCGGCAGATGCGTCTCGTCCATTTCCGGGGCGTCTTCAATGGTGTCGGTCTTGTCCACGTGCGCGATGATGCCCTCGATCTGGGCGGGACTGTAGCCCAGGCGTTTCAGCGCCATGGCGAGCGATTGGTTGACGATTTTAAACATGCCGCCGCCGGCCAATTGCTTGTATTTGACCAGCGCAATATCGGGCTCGACGCCGGTGGTGTCGCAATCCATCATGAAACCGATGGTGCCCGTGGGCGCCAGGACCGTGACCTGGGCGTTGCGGAAATCGTGCTTCCGACCGGCGGCGCGGACATGCTCCCAGATTGCCTGCGCTTCCCGCAGAATGGCGCCGTTGCTGGCGGTGGCGGAGACATGCGACAGGGCTTCATGGTGCATCCCGATTACGCGATTGAACGGTTCGCGGTTGGCGGCGTACTCGTCGAAGGCGCCCTTGACCTGGGCCAGCTCAATCGAGGCGGCGTAGGCGGCGCCGGTCATCAGGGAGGTCACCGCCGCGGCGAAAGACCGTCCGTCGTTGCTGTCATAAGGCAGGCCCAGGCTCATGATCAATGCGCCCAGGTTGGCATAACCCAGCCCCAGCGGACGGAAGCGGTGTGAGTTTTCCGCAATCTCGCGCGTCGGGTAACTGCCGTGGTCCACCAGGATTTCCTGCGCGATGATCATGATGCGGGCCACATGCTGGAATTGCCGGATATCAAACACCTGGCGCTCGTTGGAAAATTTCATCAGGTTGATCGAAGCCAGGTTGCAGGCGCTGTTGTCCACAAACATGTATTCCGAGCAGGGATTGCTGGCGTTGATCGCGCCGCTGTTGGGGCAGGTGTGCCAACGGTTGATCGTGGTGTCGTATTGCAGCCCGGGGTCGCCGCAGAAGTGCGCCGCTTCCGCAATGTTGCGCATGACTTCCCGCGCGTCAAGCACCTCGACGATTTCGCCCGTGGTGACGGCGCGGGTGTGCCAGACCGCGCCGGCCTGCACGGCGTTGAGGAAATCGTCCGTCACGCGCACGGAAAGATTGGCGTTCTGAAACATCACCGAGGAATAAGCGTCGCCGTTGAAGGAGCCGTCATACCCGGACTGGATCAAAACCCGCGCCTTCTTTTCCTCCGCCACCTTGCAATTGATGAAATCCATGATGTCCGGGTGTTGCACCTTGAGGCTCTGCATCTTGGCCGCGCGGCGCGTTTTGCCGCCGGACTTGATCACCGCCGCCACCTGGTCGAACACGCGCATGAAACTCAACGGACCCGAAGGAGTGCCGCCGCCGGAAAGTTTTTCGCGGCTGCTGCGCAGCGTGCTCAAATCCGTGCCGGTGCCCGAACCGTATTTGAACAGCATGGCCTCCGCGCTGGCCAGCCGCATGATGTCCTCCATGTTGTCCGCCACCGATTGGATGAAACAGGCGGAAGCCTGGGGATGCTGATAGGCGTCTTCGGCTTTCTCGATCCGGCTGTGCTCGGCGTTCCAGTAATAGGCGGAACGGTGGTTGGAACTGACGCCGTAAGCCTGGTGCAGCCCCACGTTGAACCAGACCGGGCTGTTGAAGGCGGCGTACTGGTTGACGCAGATGTGCGTCAGCTCCTTGTAAAAAACTTCCGCATCGGCCGGCGTCGCGAAATAGCCGTCCGCATGCCCCCAATCGGCGATGGTGCGCGCCACGCGGTGCACCAGCTGGCGCACCGATTTTTCCCTCACCGTGGTGGCGTGCGTCCCGTAAAAATATTTCGACGCAACCACGTTGGTTGCCAGCATGGACCAGCTTTTCGGCACTTCAATGTCGTCGGCTTCAAAAACCACTTCGCCCTTGTCGGTTTTGATGACCGCTTTGCGCAGCTCCCATTCGATCGCGTCGCAAGGATGCCGGTCCGGGGTGGTGAATAACGATTGGATCTGCATGCCCATGGCCTTGGTTTTGCGCCCATTGCCGGCGCCCTTGCGCGGATTGCGATAGCGTGCGCCATCCTTGGATTCGTGTTTTTCCGCGTTTAAATTCCGGGGGATTCCATTGGAGGAATTATTAGCAGCGCTGCCGTCCAACGTCAAGCTCAGGCCGGTTGGTTTCCGTGTTTCCAGCATGGGGGTCTCCTAACTACAAGGCAATAAGCGAATTACAAAAGAAAAAAACAATGTGCGCCACAATATTTGCCGCATTTTTCAAAAACAAGTCTCTTTTAACACTACCTGTAGTGGTTGCCAAGTAAAAAATATTTTAAAAAAAATGCCCGCGCTTTTTTATGCGGAAAACCGGGCGTTTTCTGTTTTTTTGGTTGAAAAAATTTATGTGTCTGCTCCTGAAAAATACCTGGTTGCATTATGCGGGTTTGATTGATAACATTGTCGGCATTATGCATAGATTAATTTTGCATCAATGGGGCTGGTTGGGCGCGCGCTGGCTGACGTTGATCCTGGCGTCCGCCTGCCTGATCAATGCGCCCCGGGTTGAGGCTGCGCATTTGCTCGATTTGGGCGCGCGCTATCACGCGGAGCATCACCGGTTTGACAAACTGCCCTTCGGCAACAACGATATTTCATACCTGCTGGCATACTCCTACGCCGAATCGCGGGCGCTCTGGCAATTGGGGGTGAATTTCGCGCCGGATTTGTCGGGGAAGATGGTGTGCGCCGGCGGACGGGTGGTGGAAGACCTGGATTATGCCGTTACGCCCCATTTGAATTTAATCGTCAAGGACAACTATGTCCGGGGCGGCGTCGGCGTGCGCGCCACTTACGTGGAAACCGGCGGCGGCAGCGAATGGCTGGATCCGTACTGGCAGTTCCTGCTGGGCATAAATTTGCCGCTTGCGGGGCGTTTTTCGCTGGATGCTTCCGCGAATTACGTTTTCCAACGCTGGGAATACCTGGACGGCTTTGATTTCCGGGATTTGGAATACCAGTTGACTTTGAACATGCAATTCTGACTTGCCGGCCGTTGGCCGGACGTCCTGCCCGGCGCGCCGGCGCGGGCTTTGCTTGCCATGACTAACGCCTCAACATCTGACGTTGCCGGAGCGGCCGCGGCGCCGGACGAGACCGGGTTTGACCTGGAAATCGGCGCGGAGGGAGTGGATGCGGCGCGGATCATGGAAGAGGTGCGTGCGGCGGTGGCCCGCAAGACGGAGGCTGGCGTTTACCGCGATCTGCGCATTGCCCAGGCCGAGCGCCATAACCTGCAGCATCTGCGGGATGATGAAAAATTTCTGGGTTTTTACCTGGAATGCCTGCACGAAGCCGCCTGCGTGGATATTAACGATTTTGAAATCCGCGAGCGGCGGCGTTGCGGCGCGGGACTGCTGGTGGTCTTGAAAAAGGCGGTCTGGCAGTTGTTGAAGTTTTACACTTACCGGCTTTGGTCGCAGCAGAACCAGGTCAACGGCCTGCTGGTAACGGCGCTGGAAAGCCTGGATGAAAAATACCGGGCGCGCCTGGCGGCATTGGAGCGGAAAGTATCCGCGCTGCCGGCGGCGGCCCAGGAAGGGAAGCAGGTATGTCCACCGCCCGGCGCATAGCTTTTGTGTGTCCGCGCTTTGCGGAAGGCGGCACGGTGGGCGGCGCCGAAACCCTGATGAAAAACCTGGCCGAACGCGCCGCCGCCGCCGGCCGGCAAGTGACATTTCTCACCACCTGCGCCGCCGATCATTTCACCTGGGCCAATGCTTTGCCGCCGGGCGTCCGCCGGCACGCGCCCAACATGGATGTGCATTTTTTCCCCGTCGCCGGTAACCGCGACCTGGGCGCTTTCCTGCGGGCGCAGGATTTGATCTGCCGCGGCGCGGATTATACGCCGGCGGATGAGCAGGCCTGGCTGGCGAACAGCGTCAACAGCCCTGAATTATGCGCGCACCTGGAGGAGGCCGGCGCGGAATATGACCGGATCGTCATCGGCCCGTACCTCTTCGGCTTGAGCTATTTTGCCAGCCGGATTCATGCCCGCCGGACATGCCTGATTCCCTGCCTGCACGATGAGCCTTTCGCGCGCGTCCGGGCCTTTCGCGAAATGTTCCGCGCGGTGGGCGGCCTGATTTTCAATTCCGGCCCCGAACGCGACCTGGCGCGCCGGCTGTACGGTTTGCCGCCGGACCGCGCCTGGGTGGTGGGCATGGGCTTGGATGATTTCATCGCCGACCCGTCGGTTTTTGCCCGGCGGCATGGCTTGATGGCGCCGTATATTGTCTATTCCGGGCGGCGGGAAGCCGGCAAGGGAGTGCCGTTGCTGCTGGATTATCTGAATCTTTTCCGGCAGCGCGCAGGCCTGGATGTCAAGCTGGTTTTGACCGGGTCCGGGCCGGTGGATGCGCCCGCCGCTTTGACGCGGCACATCCTGGACGTGGGCTTTGTCAGCGAATCGGAAAAGCGCGAAGCCATGGCCGGCGCGGCGGTGTTCTGCCAGCCGTCCACCAATGAAAGTTTCAGCATCGTGCTGCTGGAAGCCTGGCTGGCGGGCGTGCCGGCGCTGGTGCATGCGCGGTGCGCGGTCACGGTGGATCATTGCCGGCGCAGCGGCGGCGGGCTCTGGTTTATGACCTATGCCGAATTTGAAACGGAATTGTCGCTGCTGCTGCGCCGGCCGGATCTCCGGCAACGGATGGGCGCGGCCGGCCGCGCGTATGTGGCTCGCGAGTATTCCTGGCCGCGCATTCTGGCCAGGTTCTTTGCGGCTTTGGATCAGGAGTAAATGCCATGGCGCCGCCCGAGATAAAAAGCCGGCTTGCGGTCCACCAGTTGGTGGCCGGTTTCACCGCCGGCGACGCCATCAGCAACACGGCGCTGACCATGCGCGCGGTTTTGCGCCGGTGGGGTTGCGCCAGCGAGATTTTCAGCGAGCCGTCCCGCACCATGCCGGCCTGGCGGCGCGAGACGCCCGATGCGCGCCAGGCGGCGCAAATCCTGCGCCCGGACGATGTGGCGATCCTCCACCTTTCCATCGGTTCGGCAGTCAACGACATTTTCGGCCAGTTGCGCTGCCGCAAGGCGCTGATCTTCCATAACATGACCCCGCCGGAATATTTCCGCGGTTTCCACGAGCAGTTGGCGCGCGACCTGGACTGGGGCCGCCGGCAGACGGCGGCGCTGGCCGGCCAAACGGAAGTGGCCCTGGCCGTCAGCCGGTTCAACGCCGGGGAGTTGGAGCGCCTGGGATATCCGCGGGTGGGGGTGTTGCCGTTGCTGCTGGATTTCGACCGCATCCTGACGCCGCCGGACCGCGGCCTGCTGCGGCGCCTGCGGGACGGCAAGTTGAATGTGGTATTCGTCGGGCGGGCCGTGCCGAACAAGAAACTCGAGGATTTGCTGCAGGCATTTTATGTTTTGCAGCAGGCCGTGGCCCCGTCCGCGCGGCTGGTGCATGCGGGTTCGTTTGCGGGATTGCCCCGCTACCAGGCCTTGTTGACGGCGCAGGTCAAGGCCTGGCGTCTGCGGGACGCGTTGTTCCTGGGCGCCGTGCCGCAGCGGGAAATCAGCGCCGTGTATGCCGCGGCGGACGTGTTCCTGTGCGTGAGCGAGCATGAGGGGTTTTGCATTCCGCTGCTGGAAAGCATGGCGCATGGCGTGCCCACGCTGGCTTATGCCGCGGGCGCGGTGCCGGAGACCATGGCGGGCGCCGGGATATTGTTTCACCAGAAGCGTTGGGAATACGTGGCGGAAATCATCGGGCTGCTGGCGCGCGATCAGGCCTTGCGCGCCGCTGTGGTCCGGCGGCAGCAGACGCGGGTGGCGGAGTACCGCCGGCGCGACCTGGCCGCCGAATTGCGCGGCCACCTGGCGCCGCTCCTGGGATGACTGGCGCGGGATTGGCTTGCTTTGGCGCCGGCAATAGGTTATGAATTTCACGGGTTGTTTCACCAAAGGACAGCAGCGCAAAGGGTGATGGCGATGGAATCGCAAAAGTCCGGGCCGACCGGCGGAACCGAACCGCAGCCGCGCATTGACGGTTACGAGATTATTGAACGTCTGGGGCAGGGCGGCACCGCCAGCGTGTGGAAAGCCCGGCAGGTTTCGCTCCAGCGTTTCGTGGTCATCAAGGTGCTGAGCGAAGATTTTTCCCGGGATGTGGCGGATGTCAAGCAGTTCCGGCTCGAAGCCCGCCTGGCCGCCAACCTGAAACATCCGGGCATTGTGCAGGTGTATGATTTCGGCCAGTCCCAGGATGACCGCCGGTATTTTTTCGTGATGGAATACATTTCGGGGTATTCGGTGGGGGAATGGATGCGGCGCAAGAAGCTCCTGCCGGAAAGCGATGCCCTGGTGGTGGTCCACAGCGTGGCGGCCGCGCTGCGTTATGCCTGGGAATCATCCCGCATCGTGCATTGCGATTTGAAGCCCGACAACATCATGGTGGACGGCGACGGCACAATCAAGCTCACCGACCTGGGATTGGCGCAGGTGGTCAGTAACATCGGTCTGGCCGCCGGCCGGCCGGATGAATTTGTCACCGGCACCCCCAATTACATGTCGCCCGAGCAGGTGCGCGGCAATGTCAAGTTGGATTGCCGCAGCGATATTTACGCGCTGGGCATAACCTTGTACCACATGCTGACCGGGAAATTGCCGTTTGTCGGTCCGCCGGCGGAGGTAATGGAAAAACAGTTGTATGAACCGCTGCCATCGCCCCGCGAGGCGAATCCGGATATTTCCGCCGGCGCCGCGCAACTGATGGCGCGCATGACGGCCAAGTTGCCGGAGGACCGCTACCAGCATTGGGAGGAAGTGCTGGCGGCCACGGCTGCGCTCGAAAAGCCGGCCGGGCCACCCGCCGCGCCGGCCGCCGCTCCCGCGCCGGGGAATGACGCCGCCGTCTGCCAGCATTGCGGATATGCCATCCGCGCCAATGCCGCGTTTTGCCGCCATTGCGGCAGCCGGTTGCAGAACGCGCCTTCCAGGGATAAAATTAATTTACGCCTGCGCCCGGCCGCCGCCAAACCAGGCCCGCCCCCCCCCGCGACGGGCAAGGGCACGCGTGCGGCCGCCCCCCGCCGGCCGGCGGCGGCGCCCGGGTCAATCCCCGCCCGGCATCTGTCCCGCCGCCGCCGCGTCTGGTCCGCCAATTTGATGGGAAACTTGCGGTTGGTGCTTTCCGTCGGTTTGCTGGGATTTTTGGGTTATTGCGGCTACCAGCGGATTGTCAACGACCGGGATGTCATCTGGCCGCTGCGCGTCAAAATTCAACGCGCTTGCGGGGAGGCCTGGAACAAAGCGCGCCTCGGCATGGCTGAATTTTTCAACCGCCAGCCCGCGCCGGCGCCGCCCGCCGGCGCTGAAGACGGCGCGGGCGCCGCTTTCACTGCGCCGTCTACCCGGCCGGAATCCGGGGCCGTGCGCGAAACTCCGGCGGATGCTTCGCCGCCCGCTTCCGGCTTCTGGCGTCCGGCGCACGCCAAACCGGCCGCCGCCGCCGCGGAGCAGGAACAGGCGCAGGAATATGGGCGTTTGCTGGAGCTGTGCCGGAACAGCATGCCGCGCGTTGGTGAAAAGGTTGTGATTGACTTGCAGCATCAGGCGGCAAAGCGGGAAGGCATCCTGCAGGAGATCGGGGCGGCGGGGCTGGTGATCAAGATCGCTTCCGGCGACTTGACGGTGCCCTACGCCGTGATGGCGCCGGAGTACCGCATGCGTTTTTTCCCCGAAGAGCGCGCCCGCCATTTGCTGCAGCGCGCGGCGCGCGCGCCTTGATCAGGCAAAGGATTGCCCGCGCGGCCACGGCGGCAGATTGAACCAGTCGGTCAAGGTTCGGGCGATGTCAAAGAACCCCTGGCGGATGCCCAGCGCCCTCCCCGGGCGGTTTGGCTGGTAAACCAGCAGCGGCACGTATTCGCGGGTGTGGTCCGTGCCGGTAAAGGTTGGATCGTTGCCGTGGTCGGCCGTGATGATCAGGCGGTCGTCCGCGCGCAGGCGCGTCAGCAATTCGCCGAGGAAGGCGTCAGTCTGTTCCAGCGCCCGGGCATAACCGTCGGCGTCGCGCCGGTGGCCGTAAAGCATGTCAAAATCAATGAAATTGGCCATGATCATGCCGGAGGGCTGCGACGCGGCCAGCTCCAGCACTTTTTGCTGGGAATCCCGATTGTTGCCGGTGTGAAATGATTGCGTAAAGCCGCGGCCGGCGTATATATCTTCCAGTTTCCCGATCATCGCCACCGGCCGGCCGATGGCGGTCAGCCGTTCCATGACAAACGGCTCGGGCGGCGGCAGGGAAAAGTCGCGCCGGCGGGCAGTACGCTCGAATCCGCCGGGCGGCCGGCCGATGAAAGGGCGGGCAATCACGCGTCCGACGCGCAAGGGGTTGCACAATTCGCGGGCGATGGCGCAACCACGGTAAAGCTCCTCCGGGGAAATGACTTCCTCGTGCGCGGCAATCTGCATGACGGAGTCCGCGCTGGTATAAATTATCCAGTCGCCTGTCTGCATTTGACGCCCGCCCAGTTCCTGAATGATGGCTGTGCCGCTGGCGGCCTTGTTGCCCAGTATGCCCCGCCCGGTGCGCCGGGAAAATTCCGCGGTTAGTTTTTCCGGGAAAGACGGGGGCCCGGGCGGAAACAGCGCAAATCCTTCGTCCAGGCGCAACCCGGCGATTTCCCAGTGGCCGGTCGTGGTGTCCTTGCCGGCGGAAATTTCGCGCATCGCCCCGTAATCGGCGGCCGGCGCGCCGGCAGGCGGAACGCCCGCCAGCGGCTGACCGCCGGGCAGCAGTGCCGGGATGTTGCCCAAACCCAGACGCTGCAAGTGCGGCAGGCGCAGTCCGCCGGAAGCCGCCTGGGCGATGTGTCCCAGGGTATCGGCGCCGGCATCGCCGTAATCGGCGGCATCCGGCGCGGCGCCGATGCCAACGGAATCCAGAACTATCAGGATGACTTTCATGGATTTAAAGCATAATCCCCAACCGCCGGCGGAACAAGCGGGATTCGGCTCCCGCATCGCCGGAAAGCGCCGGGGATGCATCCGGCGCAACAGAGTTTATGTTAGAACATGTTGCCGGGATTAATCCGGCATTCGGGATCGAACACGCGCTTGACCGCGCGCATGGCTTCAATGCCTTCCTCGCCGAACATTCTCTGCAGCAGGATTTTTTTCAGCTTGCCGACGCCGTGTTCCGCGGAAATCGTGCCGCCGTGGTCCAGCGCGGCGCGCGCCAGTTGCAGGTATACTTCCTTGCCCCGCCGGTATTCATCCAGGTCGCGCGGCAGAATATTGATGTGCAGGTGATTGTTGCCGATGTGGCCGAAAATCACGTATTCGAAGCCGGCTGCCTGCAAGGCGGCGTGGTAAACCTTCAGGATCGCCCCCAGAGCGCTGTCCGGCACGGCGAAGTCCGTGCCCAGTTTCGTCAGGCCGGGATATTTTGCGGCGCGTTCGCCGATGCGCTGGTTGACGGTCTCGGGCAGCGCATGCCGGAAGTTTTTCAGCCGGATGGATTCATCGTCGTCCATGGCGGTCCAGGCGCTGTCGGGATTGCTGCCGGCGGCTTCCAGCATGGCCAGCAAGGCTTCGGCCGTTTCATCCATGGCGCCGTGCGTGGTGGCGATTTCGATATAAACGGCGGTGGCGGCGTTGCCCGGCAACGCCGGGATGGGGCTGCCGGCGCCCTGCCGTTGCTTCTGTTCGCGCAGCAGGTTCAGGGCGTGCGCATCGAAATATTCCAGCGCCAGCAGGCGGCTGTTGGACCAGGCGGCCGCGCGGGCGGTCTGCACGAATCCGACCGCACGCGGTTCGTCGGGAAAGAAGGCCACGGCGCCCAGCAGGGCTTCCGGGGCGGGCGCCAGCAGGATTTCGATTTCCGTGAAAATGCCCAGCGTGCCTTCGGCGCCGATGAATAAATCAATCAGGTCCATCCCCGGCGCGCTGTAATAGCCGGCGGCGTTTTTGACATCCGGCATGCGGTATCCCGGGATGCGGCCGCGGCGGACCTGCCCGTCAGGGAGCGCCAACTGGAAGCCGCCGTCCGGCGCGGCGCAATGTTCGCCGCGCCGGATGGCCAGCACGGCGCCGCCCGGCAATGCCAGCCGCAGGCCGGTGATATAGCGCCGCGTGGGGCCGTAAGCCAGGGTGCGCGCCCCGGAGGCGTTGCAGGCAACCATGCCGCCCAGGCTGGCGGTGCGTTCCGTGGGGTCAGGCGGGAAGAAGCAGGGCGGCCCCTGGCGAAGTTCCGCCAACGCCTGGCGGTCGGACTCCCGCCAGGTTTCCGCGCCCGGGAAATTGCCGGTATCCAATGCCTCGCC
>JAXGSX010000119.1:0-10686 GCA_040775225.1 Kiritimatiellia bacterium
CCGCCGCCGCGCCGGCGGCGCGGGAATTGGCGGCGGGCATCGAACCCCAGCCGGATCTCGTGGCGCTGATTGACCGCGCCCTGGTGGACGAGCCGCCCGCCACGGTGAAGGAAGGCGGCATGATCCGGCCGGGCTACCACGCGCCCTTGGACGAGTTGCGCGCGGCGGCGGCCTCCGGGCGCGACTGGCTGGCGGAATACCAGACGCAGGAACAGCAGCGCACGGGCATCAAGACTTTAAAAATCCGGCATAACCGGGTTTTCGGCTATTACATCGAAGTCTCCAAGGGCCAGTGCGGCAACGTGCCGGAGCATTATGCCCGCAAGCAGACCCTGGTGAATGCCGAGCGGTTCAGCACGCCGGAACTGCGGGAGTACGAAGCCAAAATCATCGGCGCGCATGACCGCGCCATCCTGCTGGAGCAGGAATTGTTCGCTAAAATCCGCGCCGCCGCGCTCCAGGAAACCGCCGCCATCCAGCGCGCGGCCGCCGCCCTGGCCGCGCTGGACGCGCTGGCGTCGCTGGCCGACCGCGCGGTGGCGCTGCGCTACACCCGTCCGACGATCACCGAAGGCGATGCCATCGTCATCCGCGACGGCCGGCATCCCGTGGTGGAACAGGTGTTGGAGGGCGAGCGGTTTGTGCCCAACGATGTGCTCCTGGACGGCGGGGCCAACCGTCTGCACATCATCACCGGGCCCAACATGGCCGGAAAATCAACTTACATCCGCCAAGTGGCGTTGATTGTCATCATGGCCCAGATGGGGTCGTTCGTGCCGGCATCGGCGGCGGAAATCGGCGTGGTGGACCGCGTCTTCACCCGCGTGGGCGCCGGGGACGATTTGGCGCGCGGCCGCAGCACCTTCATGGTGGAAATGCAGGAGACGGCCAACATCCTCAACAATGCCGGCCCGCGCAGCCTGGTGATTCTGGATGAAATCGGCCGCGGCACCAGCACCTTTGACGGCATCAGCATCGCCTGGGCGGTGGCCGAGTACCTGCACGACAAGATCGGCGCCCGGGCGCTTTTCGCCACGCATTACCATGAATTGACCGACCTGGAACGCACGCTGGCCGGGGTCAAAAACTACAACGTGCTGGCGCGGGAGCAGGGCGACCATGTGGTCTTCCTTCGTAAAATCGCGCCCGGCGGCGCCGACAAGAGTTACGGCATCCAGGTCGGCCGGCTGGCAGGCTTGCCGCCGGAAGTGGTCGAACGCGCCGGCGAAATCCTGCTCAACCTCGAAGAAGGCGAACTGGGCGAAGCCGGCCAGCCCAAGCTGGCGGTGCGCCGGCCCCGCAAAATCCGCACGGACCAGTTCCAGTTGACCCTGTTCGAATGACGGGGTTCAGGGTGGAGGGAATTATCCACAAAAGAACGCAAGAGAGGGAAAAGCGTTTTCCCTTTTGTGCTCTTTCTTGTGAATATTAGTTGGCTCTGCGCAGCTTCGCCATCCATACGATCAGAGGCAGGTGATGGCCAGGACTGCCAGGGCGAACAGGGCGATGTCCGCCAGGAGCGGGATGTCGGCCAGCAGGACGGATTCCGGCTCGCCGCCGCGGTCATGGATGTACACCCGGTCGAGGTAGCGGAAGACCCCGAACACCACGAAGGGCAGGGTAAGGTAAAGCCGGTGGGTTTGAAATTTGGCGACGGTTTCCGGCCACTGGGTGTAAATGGCGTAGGCGACTACGACAGCGCCGGCGGTGATGGCGATCAATTGGTCCAGCAGCAGCGTGCTGCTGGCTGACAGGCTGGGGCGCAAGGCGGCTGGGCCGCCGTTATCGGCGCCCAGCTGCATTTCATGCCGGCGCTTGCAGAGCGCCAGAAACAGCGCCATCAGAAAAGTGCAGATGATCAGCCATGGCGAAATGCGCACGTCAATCGCCAGGCCGCCGGCCACGGCGCGCAGGACAAACCCGACGGCAATCACAAAAACGTCCACCAGGTGCAGATGTTTCAGGAACAGGGTGTAGCATACCTGCAGGAGCGCGTACCCGCACAGCGCCAGGGCGAAGGGCGGCGCCAGCAGCCAGGCCCCGACCAGGCCGACGGCCAGCAAGGCCGCTCCCAGGCCGGCCGCCGCGCACGGCGGAATCCGCCCGGCGGCTATCGGGCGGCGGCATTTTACCGGGTGGGCGCGGTCAAGTTCCCGGTCGCGCAAGTCGTTAAAGATATAAATGCCGGCGGCGGCGAGGGTGAAGAGCGCCGCCGCGGCCAACGCGGCAAAAAGGGCGGCGGGGGGCACCTGCTGGTTTTTATCGCCCAGGGCGAAGAAATAAGCGGCCAGGACCACCCCGTTTTTGATCCATTGCCGCGGTCGCAGCGCCTGGATGTAATCCAGCCAGCGGGTGGGCGCGGGGTCAGTCATGGGCGGAGCATGGGGGGGCATGGTGTTAAAGGATGAAGGATGAATGTTGAAAATTGAATGTTGAGGGTTATGTGTTTATTTTAAGAGGTGTTCGGGGTGCAGGCTGCGCCACGCCCCGCTCCGTCGGACTACGCAGGGCAAGGCCCTGGCGCTACTCCACCAAGACACTGTAGCGCCGAACGGCCTGCCCACCGTAGCCTGGCGCAGGCGGGTGTTCGGCATCCGGAATACTACTACGCTGTCGGATGGGCCTGCAATTTGCGACGCCGGCGCCGGAAACACAATTTCAGCACCATCCACAAAGCTTCCCGGATGATGGACGAATGCATCTTGGAGCGGCCGGAGCGGCGGTCTTCGAAAATAATCGGTATCTCGACTATCCGGAAACCGTTACGCCAGGCGGTATGCGTCATTTCAATCTGAAACGAATAGCCGTTGGAGACGATTTCATTCAGGTTGATGGCGGCGAGCACTTCGCGGCGGAAGCACTTGAATCCGCCGGTCGGATCGCTGAACGGCATGCGGGTAAGCAGGCGCACGTACATGCTGGCAGCCTTGCTCAGGATCAGCCGCTCCAGCGGCCAGTTGATGATGCGGATGCCGTTGATGTAGCGCGAGCCCAGCACCAGGTCGGCCTGCTCCATGGCCTTGATAAACCGGGGTATTTCAGCGGGATTGTGGGAGAAATCGGCGTCCATCTCCATGATATAGCGGTATGAACGTTCCAAGGCCCATTGGAACCCGGCGATGTAGGCCCGGCCCAGTCCGCTCTTGCCCGGGCGGTGCAGCACATGCACCCGCGGGTCGGCGACGGCCATTTCATCGGCAATCCGGCCGGTGCCGTCCGGCGAATTGTCATCCACGAACAACAGGTGCGTTTCCGGCGCCGCGGCGAAAACCGCGGCGGCGATCCCGCGCACGTTGTCCGATTCGTTGTATGTCGGAATGATGACCAAAAGATTCGACATGCCGGAAAATATAAGCGTCCGGCGCCCGATAGGCAAGCTTATATGCGGGATTTGCTTTTTTTTCCGCGGCGCGGTAGTATGGGGCGGTTTGGCCAATAAAGCGGCGATTATCCTTGAACCGCGGCCGGCTGACCATGGCGGGTGGCGGATTGAACCACGTGGGGAGAGCAAACACCATGTTAAACCTGGAAAAACCCTTGACCGACCTGCCGGAATGGCAGGCGCTGGCGGCGCATGCCGCGGAAATGCGGGAAACGCATCTGCGCGATTTGTTCGCGGCCGACCCGGAGCGCGCCCGGAATTTTTCGCTGGAGGCGGCAGGATTGCTGCTGGATTATTCCAAGAATCGCATCACCGCCGAAACCATGCGCCGGCTGCTGGCCCTGGCGGAAGCCTGCGGCGTGGCGGCGGCGCGCGCGGCCATGTTTGCGGGCGCCGCCCTCAACCGCACGGAAAACCGCGCCGTGTTGCATATCGCCCTGCGCAACCGGTCCAACACGCCGATCCGCGTAGACGGCCGGGATGTCATGCCGGAAGTCAACCGGGTATTGGAAAAAATGCGGCAGTTTGCCGCGGCGGTGCGCGACGGCGCCTGGCGGGGGCAATCCGGGAAACCCATCCGCAACGTGGTGAATATCGGCATCGGCGGCTCCGACCTGGGTCCGGCGATGGCCTGCGAAGCCCTGCGTCCGTACGCGCGGCATGAACTCAACGTGCGGTTTGTTTCCAACGTGGATGCCGCGCATTTATCCGAAGCCTTGCGTGATTTCCGCCCGGAAGAGACGCTGTTTATCGTTACTTCCAAGACTTTTACCACCCAGGAGACCATGACCAACGCCCATACCGCGCGCGATTGGCTGCTGTACACGCTCAAAGATCCGGAGGCCGTGGCCCGGCATTTTGTCGCCGTATCCACCAACGCCGCCGCGGTCCGGGAATTCGGGATTGATACGGACAACATGTTCGAATTCTGGGACTGGGTAGGGGGGCGCTATTCACTCTGCTCCGCGGTGGGCCTGGCCCTGATGCTCTCCATCGGACCGGAAAATTTCGATGAAATGCTCGATGGTTTCCATGCCATGGATTGCCATTTTCGCGACGCCCCGCCGGCGCGCAACCTGCCGGTGCTGCTGGCCTTGCTGGGGATTTGGCACAACAATTTCTTCGATGCCCGGACGCATGCCATTCTGCCTTACAGTCAATACCTGGGCCGTTTCCCGGCCTACCTGCAGCAGGCCGACATGGAAAGCAACGGGAAGTCGGTTGACCGGCGGGGGCGCCGGGTGGGCTGGCAGACCGGGCCCATAATCTGGGGCGAGCCGGGCACCAACGGCCAGCACGCCTTTTACCAGTTGATCCACCAGGGGACGAAACTTATCCCGGCGGACTTCATCGGGTTCTGCCGCCCGCCGCATCCCATCGGTGATCATCATGCCAAGCTGATGGCGAATTTTTTTGCCCAGACCGAAGCCCTGGCGTTCGGGCGCACGGCGCAGGAATTGCAGGCGGCCGGCGTGCCCGGGGAGTTGATTCCGCACAAAACCTTTGAAGGGAACCGCCCGACCAACACCATTTTGGCGCCCGCCCTGACGCCCGCCAGCCTGGGCCGGTTGATCGCCTTGTACGAACACAAGATTTTCGTCCAGGGCGTGATCTGGCAGATTTATTCCTTCGATCAGTGGGGGGTGCAGTTGGGCAAGGAACTTGCCGGCCGGATTTTGCCGGAATTGCAGAGCGCGGCGGAACCGGACCTCCAGCACGATTGCTCGACCAATGCGTTGATCCGGTATTTCAGGCAAACAGAAAGAGTCAAAGGCACATAGGCACAGAGGGGCAGAGACGGAAAAAATGATCTCTCACAAAGACAACTAAGCCACGAAGGAGGAATGATTCTTGCTTGGTGGCTTGGCGGCTTTGTGAGAGAATAAAAAATCCGCTCCAAACCTCCATCGGGATGGCAGGGACGGCGGGAGAAAATGGAGCGAGCGAAGGGATTCGAACCCTCGACATCTACCTTGGCAAGGTAGAGCTCTACCACTGAGCTACGCTCGCTTTTGCTTTTGCGATGCTGTTAATGTGCCATAATATGCCGGTGCTGGCAAGATTTTTTTTAATGCTGTATTGACAACCATGATCGCGCCCATCCAACCCGATGCCAAACACGCCAGCCCGGACGAGCTGGCGCAACAGATGTCAGCCTTGTTCGGCCCGCGCGGCGCGCTGGCGGAATCATGCCCGTCGGCGGACGGCTCTCCGTCGGCGGACGGCTCTCCGTCAGCGGATGGCGCCCTGTCTGGGTGCGAATTCGTTTACGAGGAACGGCCGCAGCAGCGCGACATGGCTCTGGCGGTGGCGCGGGCCATTCTGGCGCCGGCGCACCTGGCGGTCGAAGCCGGCACGGGCGTCGGCAAGACCTTCGCCTACCTCGCGCCTTTGCTCCGTCTGGCGGCTGCCGGCGAGGATGCCAAGCCGGCTGCCGTCTCGACATACACCATCAACCTGCAGGAACAACTGGTCCGGCGGGATATCCCGTTCCTCCTGCGGCGCATGGGGTTGAATTTGCGGGCGGTGATCTGCAAGGGACGCAACAATTACCTGTGCCTGCGCCGGCTGTATCTCGCCCGGCAACTGGGTCCGGACCTTTTTTACAAGCACCAATCCGCCGACCTGGAAGAATTCACGCGCATGGCCGAGGAAATGGATTTGGCCGGCGGGGCGCTGGCGGGCGGCGAGTCCATGGCCGCGGCGGCCTTTGACGGCAGCATTTCCGCTTTCAGCGATGGCGCGATGGAGCCGCCGCCCCCCGATTTGTGGCGGCAGGTATGCGCCGAGCATGATAATTGCCTTAATCGCAATTGCCAGTATTACCGGCGCTGTTTCCTGATGCGCGCACGCGCCGCGGCATTTTCCGCCGACCTGCTGATCCTCAATCATCACCTGCTGTTTTCCAATCTGGCCATGGGCCTGGCGCCCGGGGCCAGCGGAATGGAAAACGGGTTCCTGCCGGAATTCGACACGCTGGTGCTGGACGAAGCGCATTGCATCGAGTCCGTCGCCAGCGAGCATTTCGGATTGCGCCTGGCCCAGGGCGGCCTGGAATACTGGCTGCGCCGGCTGTATAACGGCGAAGTCGCCCGGGATGACGCCCTGCGCCGGAAATCCGCCGGCCGCGGCCTGATGGTGTCATTGGGCGATGCGGCCGGCGTCCGGATCCTCCAGCATGCCTGGCGCGATGCGGAAACGTTTTTCCAGACGATTCACGAATGGGCCGGCCTGGAAGGCCGGGAAACGCGCCGGCTCGTCCGGCAGCCGCTCGCATGCGCCGGCATGCTCCCGGAACGCCTGCTGGAAATCAGCGCAATTCTTAATCGCCATGCCGAGGCAACGGAAAACCCCGATTTGCAGACGGAGTTAAACGCGCTGGCCCGGCGCGGCATAGCCATGCATGAAACCCTGCAGGCTTTCATGCGGCAATCACTGGTCAACCAGGTGTACTGGATCGAATCCGAATCCGGCGGCGGCCGGGCGCGCGCCGGCTACGTGAAATACAGCCTGTGCTCCGCGCCGGTGGAAGTCGGTCCTATGCTGCAAACGGCTTTATTCAAGGGGTTTAAGTCGGTAATCATGACTTCCGCCACGCTTTCCGTGGACGGCAGCATCGGGTATTTCAAGGAGCGGGTGGGCGGCGGCGAAGCGGGGGAATTAATCGTGGCTTCACCGTTTGACTACATGCGGCAGATGCGCCTTTATATCGCGGCGGACATGCCAGATCCGCGGACGGCGGTATTTGCCGATTCCCTGGAAACCGGCATCCGTTATTTCCTCCGTAAAACCAATGGCCGGGCGTTTGTCTTGTTTACCAATGCCGCCTTGATGCGCGATATGGCGGAACGGCTGGGGCCGTTTTTACAGGAACTGGATTTGCCGCTGCTGGTGCAGGGACAGGGACTTTCGCGGCATGCCATGCTGCGTAATTTCCGCGAGTCCGGGCGGGCGGTATTGTTCGGGCTGGACAGTTTCTGGATGGGGGTGGATGTGCGCGGCGGAGCGTTGAGCAACGTCATTATCACACGGCTGCCGTTTGCCGTGCCGGACGAGCCGGTGACCAAGGCCCGCATGGACTTGATCCGGTCGCGCGGCCGGGACCCTTTCCGGGAGTATTCCCTGCCGGAAGCCGTGCTGAAATTCCGCCAGGGAGTAGGGCGGTTGATCCGGTCGGCGGAGGATGAAGGCATTGTAGTCGTGCTCGATTCGCGGATTGCCACCCGGCGTTATGGCCGGTTTTTCTTGAAAGCCATACCGGAATGTCCGGTTGAAGTCGTTCGGATGGATGATCATGGTTTTGAACAGCAGACTTAACAAGGGAACGGAGGGTGGCAGAACCGGAGGATTTGAACAGAAGGCGGAACAAGGGAACGAAGGGGGGCGGAACCGGAGGCCTTGCACCTGGTTCAAAAACGGCTTTTAAAGGTAACAGATGCGGACGGCTCACCACAGGTTCGCCCTCCATAAATCGGACAGCCATTCAATTGGAGGGCGAACGACTCGTGAGCCGCAAGCATGACGCAGCCGTGTTTCCACGCGCTGCATCGGGAAGTCTGAACTTGAGTTTTAAATCGGAATCGGATAGAATGCACAATATATGAATCATTCCACCAAGCACATTAAATTTAATGAAATGCCATCAGCTTTGGCGCCGTTTAAGCATGATTCATGGCCGGCCATGCGTTCGAATGAACGATTGCGCCGATGTTTGCGCATGCGCCGATTAATTCCGAACCCGCAAAAAGTTCATGACCAAAAGATTTTTCCGGCAATTGATGACCGATAAAGTACGTTACCTGTTGATCAGTGGTCAGGCAACGGTGCTTTATGGCGCCAGCACGTTTTCCGAGGACTTGGATATCTGGCTTGATCATGAACAAAACAACGTGCGACGTTTCCTGAGCGCATTGCGGAAATTGCGAGCCCGTTATTACAAACTGACGCCGCCCATGACGCCTGCTTGCCTGCGTAAGGGGCATGGGTTTCATTTTGTTCTGACCGGTCGCCGTGAAGCCGACTGGTATCTTGATGTTATGGGACGCCCGCCGCGGGTTCCCGGATTTGTAACCGCGGCGCGGCGCGCGGTCAGTATGCAAACCGATTGGGGGCTTGTGCCGGTGCTCGGTTTGACGGATTTGGTGGAAATCAAAAAAACCCAACGCTTGGAAGATTATGCGGTCATCAGTCGCTTGACATTGATTGCGTTGAAGACGGCAATCTTAAAGCCGAGCCGTCGCAATGCGGTGTGGGCTGTGCGCAACGTCTTTTCCCTGGCGGTTTTAGGGGAAATGATTCGTTCCAATCCTTGGGTTGTGAAGCACATGAATTGCGAAACTGGCGCTATCAAAACTTTTGCGCGTTGTGTTACGCAAGGACGCGCGGTGGACTCTGACCTGGAGCAAAGGGTTGAAATTGAATTATTAAAGCGGATGTTGGCATGTCAAGCCGCGGATCGCCAGTATTGGCGGGGAATTATTGCCGCATTAAAGGATATGCGTGCCCAAGGATCGTTGATGACCGAGGGCAAACTGGTGTGATAGAGGTCGCAGTGCGCCAGCCGCGGGGAAGAGGGCGGGATGGCAAAAAAGGTCGCGGCGCTATGCGCCGCGATAATCCGTTCCCATAAGTCAGTTTCAAAACTCCCGAATGACGTGGAATTCGTCCCTCAAAAATGCAAAATCACCGCGTATTTGGAGGGTCGGGTTCCACCCCGACCTTTTTGGCAGGACTTGTGCAATTGGCTCAGATATCCTGCGGCGGGAGAAAAATAATTTTGTACCTGTTAAAAAAATCTGACAATCGCTATTTTGCGATGTCTTTTGTTCGATCATCTGAAGGGCAACACCGTCTTGGGGTTGATCTGAAGATTGCAAAATTGCAAAAAACATGCGAAAAAATATTGCGTCACCACTAAGGATATGGTAATTTATCCTAATGGTAAAGACAGGACAAAATCTGAATTATATAATCAAATCGAGATAAACGCCATGATACGCGAAACACATAAAAAAAGCCGTATTACCGGCCAGGCCCGCCCATTCCGCCGACTGCGCGCGTGGGTGTTGGGACTGTGCCTTGCCGCCGGCGCTTTGCTGGCCGGCGCCGTCTCCGCCCAGCAGGTGTTTTTAAGGAATTTAGACGGCGGCCCCTTGCATAGCACCGCCCAGTTTTCCGTTGAAGGCCATGGGTATCCCGGCACCTGGTACGTCTCGGGCGGTTCGATTGACTTGGATAATATTACAGCGGATTACTTTTTTTATTTCCGCGGACGCAATGCGTATTGGCCGGAATATGTCGTTACCAATTTAGTGAATCCTGATCCAACGGACACGATCACGTTTTACTTCCCCGTTTATTCGAATGCGCTTTCGGTCGTCACCACAGGAATGGTATCCGAGGCGACGGCCTACTGGTCGTTTTATGCCCCGTCGGCGCTGCTGACCAATTCCAGCGCCTACGCGAACCGGTACACCCACTTGCATAACGGCAGCGGCGCGGGGGTTTCCACGTATGTGAATCCGCTGCCCACGGGCACGGTTACGATTGTGTTTTCCAATGTCGTGGGCTACACCAAGCCGGCCAACGCGTCGGTGGCGCTGGCCGGCGCCAGTCCGCAGGAAGTGACCGGTCTGTATACCCGGCAATTCGGCACGCTGCATATTCTGCCGCGGGATGATTACGAAAACGTTTTGACCAATGCCGCTTGGACGATAACTGCAAATCCATCCGATTATGCTGGACAAACAAGCGGCACCGGTGAGGTCAATATCGCCAGTGCTCCGGTGGGGCTTTATACCGTTGCCTTTTCTGCGCTTGCTGGTTACTCCACGCCTGCGCCAGTGTCACTTATAAATGCGCATAGCATGACTGTTGATTATATTGGAGAATACACCTATAGCGGCAGTAAACTGACTCAAATTTATTTAAGGGATGGAGCTTCCAACGACATCAACTATGGCCAGTGGAGCTTTGATAATGGCGGGACCTGGCGTTTATCCGGGAGTTCATATAATTTCGGGGACTTTGCGATTGAAAAGACTTTTATCTATCGCGGCAAGGATGTTTATTGGGGCAATGGCCAGTGGGGAATGCCTTATTCTACAATGATCGCCAACCCCGTGATGTTGATCACAAACTTTTATTTCGAAAAATATTCCAACACGCTTACTGTAGTCACCACAGGAATTGTATCCGAGGCGACAGCCTACTGGTCGTTCTCTGCTCCGTCGGCGATGCTCACCAATTCCAGCGCGTATCAAGCCAAGTACACGCACATACATTACGGTGACGGTGCGCCGGTC
>JAXGSX010000120.1:0-10621 GCA_040775225.1 Kiritimatiellia bacterium
ATATCCGGCGTCGCACCGGCCGGGTCGGAATCCGGCGCCGGCGGGGCGCCGACATCCGGCCAATGCGGTATGGCCGGCAAATCCTGCGTGCCCAGCGCGGCGGGCCCGGCATGGGGCAAGTCCTGGTCCAGCAACAACTTCCGCCGCAGGGTATCGGCCGGCGGCTCGATGGCGAAGGGCTCGGTTTTATGCAAGGCTTGCTGCTGTGCCCGTTCGACGATCCCGTAGGCCGTCCGGTCAGCCTGGCGCCGGTAGTCGGCAGGGGAGCGGCACCCGGCCAGGACGAGCAGCAGGGATACCGCGGTCAGAGCGCCGGCGGTCTTAATTAATCTTGTCGGAAAAAATAACATGCGCGGCAAAAAACCTGGTCGTAAAGGTCAGCTTTTGGAAGCATTATTCCACACTTGATCAAAACGCCGGTTTAAAGAAAAATGGCCGCTTCTATTGCGGCCCTGTGACTTTTGCAACCGGTATAATCAGGATAACGTCAGCCGAAGCGAGTTTCGTGTAAAATTATTTTTATTCGCGGATTTTATTTCAGGATGCAGTTGCGCCGCCGGCCGGCATGCCGCCCGGCCCGCAGATTTCCCGTATTCGCCGGATTTGTTCCGGCGGCAGGATGAGTTTCCCGGCGGCGGCATTGGCCTCCAATTGCGCTATGGAGGATACGGCTGGAATACAGGGTCCCATGCCCGGCAGGGTCAGCATGTAGGCCAGCACGAGCTGAGCGGTGGTTATGCCGCCGGCACAGGCGATTTCCCGTAACGCAATGATCTTGTCCTGGTTGCCGGCAGCGTTAAAGCCGTCCAGGCTTTTTTCATCGTACAGGCGGTCGCCCGGCCCGATTTTGGCCGGATCAAGGTAACGGCCGGTCAGCCAGCCGCGCCCCAACGGACTGTACGCGATGAAACTGAGCTGGCCCGCGGCGGCGTATTCCAGCGCTCCGGCGTGGCCGGCGGATTCTCCGCCGAGGATGTCGAATTTGTTCTGGACGGCGATGGCGCGGCAGCGGCAACTGGTCCGGCTTTCGGCATCCTGAAAGAGTTTGATTTGCGCGACGGTGAAATTTGAGACGGCGAAGTACCGGATCCAGCCCCGGACAACCAGGTCTTCGATCGCCGCCAGGGTTTCCTCGGCCGGGGTGGCGCTGTCAAAGCGGTGGAGGTACAAAATGTCAATGTAATCCAGCTGCAAACGCTGCAGGGAGGCGGCGGTGGCGTCCAGGATATTGGCCCGGGAAGCGCCGCAATGGTTGGGCGTCCGGCCGTCCATGCCGCCGACTACCTTGGAGGCCAGCACGACGTTGCGGCGCTGGTCGGGGTTTTGCTTGAACCATTGTCCGATCACGCGTTCGGAATTGCCGGAGGCGTCGTTGTAGCGGTTCGCGGTGTCCCAGAAAGTGACGCCGAGTTCGATGGCGCGGTCCAGGATTTGCCAGGCGCCGCGGGCGTCGGTGCGGGCGCCGTCGCCGGTGGCGGGGAATCCGAATTTCCAAGCGCCCAGCCCCATGTTGGAGGCGCGCAGTCCGGAACGCCCCAGGTAGCGGTAAGGCATGCCGTTGAAATCGTTCAGCGCAAATGGTATGCGGTAATTTGCGGGATTGGGTTGGGTCAAGTCCATGGCCGTTTACTCTTTGGAATTTTGACTGAATTTTAATTATATAATGTTTCCCTGATAAAAGTCAATCATCAGGCCAGATCCCGCGTCATGCTTTTTTTTATGGCCGGGCGCCCGGGCGGCGCGGCTGTTAAAAAATTTCCGGAAAAGTTTTTGCATTGGCCGGTTTTTGGTGGGATAATGACGCCTGGATCAAATGCCAGGACCGCGGAATGATGGGCAGGCAGCGCGCGACTGCGGATAAAATGCCCGGCATTGGCTGCGTTCCTGAGGCGGGATTCCTGGCATGTAAGCTGTTGGAGACCGGTAAAATGAAAATTGAAAAAATAGCGGAATTTCTGGATCGGACACTGCGGGTGGCGGACTGGCAGGATGTTTCGCACAACGGTCTGCAGGTGGCGGGCAGCGGCCCGGTGCGCCGGATATGCTGCGGCGTGGACGCCAGCCTGGAATTCTTTCAGGCCGCCGCGCGGCGGCAGGCCAACCTGCTGGTCTGCCACCACGGCATCAGTTGGGGCGATTCCCTGAAACGCATCACGGGCTTGAATTATACCCGCGTAAAATTCCTCCTCGACCGCGGCATGGCCCTGTATGCCTGCCACTTGCCGCTGGATGCCCATCCCCGCTACGGCAACAATGCCCGCATTTGCCGCGCCCTGGGCTTGCGGCAGCTCCGCAAGTTCGGTTGGTACCATGGGGCGCAGATCGGTTTCGCCGGCCGCCTGCCCCGGCCCATGCTCTATACGGATTTTAAAAAATTGGCCGCCGGGATTCTACAGTCCGAACTGCGGGTTATGGACTTCGGCCCACGCACGGTGCGTATGGTGGCAGTGGTCTCCGGCGGCGCCGCGGATGCAGTGGAGGAGGCTGGACGCGATCGGGTGGATGTGTTTCTTTCCGGCGAGCCGGCCCTGGCGGCCTGGCATCCGGCGCGGGAATACGGGGTGCATGCGGTCTTCGGCGGGCATTACGCCACGGAAACCTTCGGCGTGCGCGCGCTGGCGGAATTGCTGGCGCGGCGTTTCAAGATCGCGGCGGAATTCGTGGATTTGGCAACGCCGTTCTGACGCGCGCAAGCTCGCAAGTCAGTTCCGTAGGGATTGCCGCCGCAGTCCCAAAAAGTCCATCACAACAAATCCCTACGGAGATGACTTGCGCCCGTACTATACCGCGCGTAAAACAACGCTTGACGCAGTTTTACGGTCACGATATAAAGGCGGCAATTCTTTCAAAACGTTAATTTTGAAATTGACTCAATTTTGTGCAATATTGTGTTTAACTCAAGGAGCATCTCATGCATATTCCGGATTCCATGCTGCAAGGCAACATTTGCCCCGTAACCGCCGCCGTCAGCATGGCGGGAATCATTGCCGCCGCCTGGCGGTGCGCCCGCTCCCCGGACCGGCCATCACCCGGCCGATTTGGCGCCGTCGCCGCCATGATTTTTGCCGGGCAGATGCTGAATTTCCCGGTTTTGCATGGCACTTCCGGACATCTGCTGGGCGGGGTGATCGCCGCCGGCTTGCTGGGGATTCCATCGGGCATCCTGGCCATGGCCCTGGTGGTAACCGTGCAAAGCCTGGTTTTTTCAGATGGCGGGATGACCGTGCTGGGCGCCAATATCTTTAACATGGCGCTGGTCGGCGCGGGCGCCGGCGGCTGGATACGCCGGCAATTGGCTGCCAGGTCTGCCGCTCCGGCGGGACGCCGCCTGGCCGGCATGCTGGCCGCCTGGATTTCAGTCATGCTGGCCGCGCTGGCGGTCAGCCTGGAATTGGCGCTGGACGGGCAGGCGGCCCTGGGGACAGTGCTGCCGGCAATGCTCGGGACGCATGCGTTGATCGGTCTGGGTGAAGCCGTGCTAACTGCCGTAATTTGCGCGTCTTTCGCGTCCGCGCCGGAGCAAGGCAGCGCGCGGCGGCTGACGCTTGCGCCGCTGACAGCGGCCGCAGTGATGGCGCTGCTGCTCAGTCCGTGGGCGTCAAACTGGCCGGACGGCCTGGAGTGGGTGGCGGCCAAATATGACTTTTTACATGAATCCGCGCCGGCCTTTGCGGGCCTGCTGGCGGATTATATTCTGCCCGGATTCCGCAACGCCTGGCTCGCCGGCGGCCTGGCCGGCCTGATGGGAGTCGGTCTGACCTTCGCCGCCGCCTGGGCGGCGCAGCGTCTACTGGCTTTGCGCGCCGCGTCCGCTGGCTGATCGGCTCGTCAAAGGTGTTCAAAGTTCCGTGTCTGCCGTAAAACCTTAAAACTTCCAAGACGTAAGTTTTGAAAAAATTTGGTCAGGTGATGATCACCGCCGTCAGGTTGTCCGACGCGAAGTGCGGGTTCAACGCGCCGGTTTCGGGATCCACCAACTTGCCCAGGTAGTCCTCCAATTCGCGTTCGTATTCCGCTTCGCGCTCGAAATCCGTCATCCATTGCCGGGCGGAGAGCAGGCTGTGTTCGCCGGATTCCGCTTCCCGGGCATTGGCATAACGGTTGACCATTTCCGGCTCCAGGAAACGGCGCAGTACGTTGGTGAATTCTATGTTTTGCAGGATATTATCCGGCAGAAAATCCTCCAGATGGCGCACCAGGCCGTTTTTAAAGTCCATCAGGGCGTTTTCATTCAATTCCGCGTAAGCGGTGATTTGCCGGCCGCGCAAAAGCTCCAGACCCAGCAGGCCGGCGCTGAAGATGTCGGATTGGACAAATCCCGGTTCGCGCCGGTGTACTTCCGGGGCCATGTAAAGCGGACTGCCCAGGAGGATATTGACTTTTTCGCCGATCCGGGCGGCGCGGCCGAAGTCCACCACCTTGATGGCGCCCTGGACGTCAATCATGATGTTGGTCGGTTTAATATCGCCGTGGATGAAGCCGTTGTCATGGAGCACGTCCAAGCCGCGCAGCACGTTGCGTAAGACGTGCAGCGCCGCGCCCGGCTGCAGGCTGATCCGGTCGTCTTCCACCTGAAACAGCACGCGTGAAAAATGTTCCCATTCCCCGGGATCGCTCCGCCGGCGCGCCAGTTCGATTTGTTTGCGGTCCAGCAGGAAATGCAAATCCACGCCGTCAATCGCCTGCATCTGCATGTAACCGATGCCGTTGCATTCTTCATAGAAGTCGCGCGAGACAAGATTGCTGTTGTTGATCGGTTGCAACAACGAAACTTGTTTGGCGATGCGGCCCATGTCGGTCCAGTACCGGGAGGCGTTGGAATATATGCTGGGATCGAAAAGTTTGATGGCATGATGCGTCAGGCAGCCGCGGGCGCCGTGCCGGATGCCGAGGAACACCACGCCCTGCCGGCCATGACCCAGTTCCTTGACGAACTGGTAGGCGACCGGGAAGGGGATGCTCCGGTTATGCAGGATGGCACGATAATTGGCGATCAATTCGTCAAATTCCGGGTCGGCCGGCAGCTTTTCAGCCCGGGCGGCAGCCGTCATCCCGGCGGCATCGGCGCGCGCGGCCTGGTCCATCACCATGGTTTCCTGCTGCTCGATCTGAATGGTTGCGGTATGGGACATGGGGGGAAATAATAGGGAAAGACGCTGGCTTGGCAAGCAGTTTCGACTGAAATTAACACAGAATGCGTACCACAAAGGCGGATCGGCAGCAAAGCATCAATTGGGTTGGTCAAAAACAGACGGCAATCCATGCCGCCAGGATTAATAATGACAGCAGGGTCACAGGCACGCCGGCCCGGGCATGTTCCCTGAAACCGATCTTGACTCCATACCGCCCCGCCTGTTCGATGGTAATCAGGTTGGCGATGCTGCCGATGGTGACCAGGTTGCCGGCATAAGTGCTGGCCAGCGCCACGACATACCAGGCGGCGGTATTATCCGGTTGCAGGAATTGCAGCAGGAGCATCACCGCCGGCACGTTGCTGACCGCGTTGCTCAGAACGGCGGTCAGGCCGGCGAGCAGGTAAGGATTTTGAGGGTTGCCGCCCCGGTCGGCGATCGCCTCCACCAGCGCCGATGGCAGGCCCGTATGCGCCAGCACGCCCGTGACGATGAACAAGCCGCAGAACAACGTGATCAGATGCCAATCCACCAGCGCCAGCATTTCCCGGGTGTGCATGCGCCGGCTGCACAGCAGCACGCCGGCCGCCGTCAGGGCGGTCAGTTCCCGGGGGATGCGCGTAAAGAAAAGCGCGATCAGCGCCGCGGTAAGGATCAGCGCCTTGCGGTGCTGATGCGGGTTGAAAGCCTGCCAGTCGTGGCCGGGCGCCGGCGCGGTTGGCGTGGAGGAACGGCGCAGCCGCCCGCGGTACGCGAGGCAGATCCATCCGTATGCCGCCAGCAGCGCCAGGATTGAAGGCGGACCGCACCAGGCTAGGAAAGCGCCAAAGTCCAATTGTCCGGTCTGGCCCAGCAGCATGTTCTGCGGGTTGCCGATGATGGTGGCGGCCGAGCCGATGTTGCTGGCGATGGCCAGCCCCAGCAGGTAAGGGGCGGGATTCAGCCCGGCTTGCAGCAGCAGCGCGGTTAATACGGGGGTGAAAGCCAGGCAGATCACGTCGTTGACCAGGATGGCGGAAAGCAAGGCGGAACTGCCCATGACCAGCAGCAGAAATCCGGCCGGGCGTCCGATGCAACGCTGGAGGGAAAGCGCCAGGCGAGTGTAACTGCCTGCCAGGCGGAATTGCGCGGAAAGCAGCATTAATGCGTAAAGCAGCATGATGGTGTTGGCGTCCACCATGCCCAGCGCCGCCGGGATGGTGACGCAGCCGGCGGCGGCCATGGCAATGGCGCCCAGCAGGGCCGCGCCCGTGCGGTCCAGCGCCAGGCCGGGAATGCCGCCCAGCGCCACTCCCGCGTAAGTTGCCAGGAAAATCATTATGGCCGCCGGATGCGCGGCCATGATCTGCCAAATTGCTTCCATGGCCGGGCAGTGTAATCTGCCGCGGGCTGCGATTCAATGCAATTTACGGTTGATTCTGGCGGAATCTAATCTGCGTCATACCCGGCAGTTCGGGCGCCGGACGCCCCTCGCATGCAGTCGGACAAATTTCATAACTCGCGTTTTGCGGGAATCAAGATTTTCCGGAATGTAGCAGCCGAACGGCTTGCCCGGCGTAGCTTTACGCGTAGCCAGGTGTCCGGCATCTGATTTGTCAAGTCTTGTTTGCGTCGGAACAGGAGTGCGCCACCCCGTGGCGCTTCTACACTCCGGAATGCGAGGCGGGAAATTCGAGGCGGGAAATTCCAGCAAACACAAAAAATTTATGGTCAACATTTTAAACATGATTTCATGTCTTGTGCTGGAAGCTGAACACTGATTCCAAAATCTGCCTTTTGAAAGCGATTCAGTCGTAACAGACATCGGTAAAATATTGTGTTTGCGTCACGACGTCCCTGGACGTCCTTCCCCTTGCATAAAAAAGCTTTCAGGTTAGATTGCCATCCAGCAGTAAAAAATATCAGGGCTCATGTCCGGCTGGATTGGATATTTTATCGGATTGTATCTTTAACCTTGTGATTTTTTCATCTTGCGATAACATAAACTTGCGTAATGCTTGTGATCAGTTGCTTGTTTTCATGACAGGCGCTCTCTAAACGATTCAATTTACAGCCGAAAGATGCGCCGCGATAAGTTTTTGTGTTTATTTTACCAAAACAACAGGAGCAATATTGAATACAAATATATGGCAACGCAAACTGGCGGCCTTCCTGCACGATCCGCCAACCAAGCCCCTTGACCTCGCCGAGCATATACCTCATGAATCCTCCTGCGACATTTTCCTGCGCGCCGCCGGATTCGATCCGGAAATCGCAAAAAATCTGCTACCGAAAAATTTCGATTGGACCGCAGCCGCAGCCGACCGGTTCCCGTTTCCACGCTGGCAGGCTTTTAAGAAAGCCGATGGTAAGACCGCTGAATTTCGCGGCGATAAGGACACACCATTCCGCCATCCGCTGGGCGGATCGAACTACGAATTTGACAAACCCTTTACCGCCGACCTCGCCGCCGATGAATTTCAAACCATCCAAAAAGGCGTGGTGGAGGCCGTCAGCCAGATGCCGGAGAGCGACCGCGATTGGGCGAATTTCTTCCTGCACTGGCGGCAGTGGCCTTTAAAAAGCGCCGAAAAAGATACGCGCACTTATTTTTTGCCGGCTGACACACGCATCCCGGATCATAACATCTGGATACACAACTCCGTTGCTTCCGCGCTTGCCACATGCATGAACGACGACGGCGCCATCAATCCGTCATTCCTGATTTTTCAACTCGGCCCGGTGCAGGAATTCATTGCCCAGGCGCGCAGCACCCGCGACCTGTGGAGCGGCAGTTACTTGCTTTCATGGCTGACGGCCCATGCCATCAAGGCCGTCACCGATGAAATCGGCCCGGATTGCGTCATCTTCCCGTCGCTGCGCGGCCAGCCGATATTGGACCTGCTGCATCGGGATCGCTTGTATGCCAAAGCCTTTTTCGCCGAAGGCGCCGGCGGCAAAGCCTCGCTGTGGGAACGCATGAAAGAGCATGAAAAGGAAATGCTCACACCCAACCTGCCCAACAGGTTTTTTGCCGTTGTGCCTGCCGACCGTGCGGGCGAAATGGCGCGCGGGGCGGAAACCGCCGTGACGGCTGAATTAAAAAAAATTGCCGCGGCATCCTGGGAATGGTTTGCCGAACAAGGCCATTCCATGGATGACGCTTGGCGGGCGCGATTTGACGCCCAAATCAAGTCTTTCCCTCAAATCACTTGGCAAATCTGCCCTTGGCCCCAAGCGGAAATCGCTCAATTGGTCACCGAATTCAAACAGATTGACGGCAATGCCGGCGCAGAATTGGAAAAACTGCATCGCCTCGCCGCCGAATATATACCAGCGGGCGACCGTGACTCGCGTTATTTCATCAACCAAGAGCCCAGTACCGGAAAACTTAACAACTCCGGATTTGCCTGGCCTTACTTTTACGCGTTGACCGATCGCCTGCTGGCCGCGCGGCGCAACACACGGGATTTCAATCAGCCCGTGTTGAATGATACAACATTGCACGGCGCCACCAAGGACGCTTGGTCCGGCAAGGAGGAAAGCATAGGCGGAGAGGAATGGTGGGATAAGCTGGCGCAAACAGACAATCAGGACATTCAACGCATTTTCAAAATGGACGACAAATCCGAAGCCGCAGCCAAAACCATCGCCAAACTTGGCGCCATTAATCTGGTGAAAAAAGTCTGGCACGCGGCATATCTGGGACATCCCCGGCAACAATGGAACCTGATTGTTGAGAAAGCGGTGAATTTCAAATCCATACCGGACATTGCCGGCGCCAAAAAATACTTCGCCGTCCTGGCTCTGGACGGCGATGAGATGGGCAAATGGATCAGCGGCGTCCACACGCCGGACTTCCAAGACCAGGTCGCCGAGGCCACGAAAGATTATTTCCGCGCCAACGCAAAGATTTCCTTGGCCGGCATCAAACGCCCGTTGTCTCCCGCCTACCATGCCCAGTTCAGCGAGGCCCTGTCGAATTTTGCGCTGTATCTGGCGCGCCCGATTGTGGAAAAATACGGCGGCCAGTTAATTTACGCCGGCGGTGACGATGTTTTGGCCATGCTGCCCGCCGCCGCCGCCTTCGATTGCGCGGAATATCTACGCGCTGCATTTAAAGGTTCAAAATCCCTTGAAAACCTTGCCGATAATAATAACCGGAAAATGTTTGCTGTGCATGGCGATCATGGAGGCTTTGTTGAGCTGGCGCACCCGAAGCCAGGCCAACCGTGTTGGCCGCTGATTGTGCCCGGACCGCGCGCCGATGTATCCGTCGGCCTTGCCTTTGGCCACATAAAAGCGCCATTGCAAGGCATGGTGCGCGCCGCGCAGGCGGCGGAAAAGCGCGCCAAAAAGGATTACGACCGCAAGGCATTCGCCGTTTCGCTATTCAAACGTTCCGGCGAAATCCTGGAATGGGGCGCAAATTGGGACAGCGGCGCGTTGAAAATTTACCGCAATTTTATCGAACTCTCAAACGCCGTCCCGGAAGAAAAGCCGGTGTTTTCCAACCGGTTCGGTTATGCCTTAAGTTCCCGGCTTTCAAACTACGTTTCCGGCGCCAAGGCGATCAAGGATGTTCCCGATTTCCCGCTCTCTGAAATCATCCGCCAGGAATTCGACCTGGTGTTCCGGCAACAATCCCGCCAACTGGATGCGCACAACGAGGCGGATGCCAAATATGTCAAACTGCGAAGGGAATTTGAAAACGCCGCCTCCACTGACGAAAACGACAGTTATCTAGCGAGCCTGTTGCGCAAATATAAAAACAAACCGCATCATATCAGGAATGTCATCAATGATTTCTCCATGCTTTTCAAAGTGGCGAATTTCATTGATCGGAA
This sequence comes from Kiritimatiellia bacterium, assembly GCA_040775225.1. Classification (GTDB taxonomy): domain Bacteria; phylum Verrucomicrobiota; class Kiritimatiellia; order JAAZAB01; family JAAZAB01; genus JAXGPF01. Next base: position 9,959 of record JAXGSX010000120.1, read on the forward strand.
GGAGGAGGAATAATGCCCACATACGAGTTGCAACCGGTTGACACCCTCTTCTTCCGCGATGCCCGACCGATGGACGCCGGCGGGCATGGCGCCAACTGGCCGCTGCCGACTGTCACGCATGAGGCATTGCGCGCCGCGCTGCTGCGAGCCGCCGGCGAATTGCCGCGCGGCAAGCCAATCATTCATCATAAAAAACGGCGGGACGGCACCCGGCGACAGCCTAAAGCTGTGGCATCGGATTGCTTCCGATCTCTGCGCACCATCGGCCCATTCCCATTGCGCCATGACGCCGAATCCAAACAAAAAGACCTGTATTTCGTCCGACCGTCCGACCTGGCGCCCGATGGCGACACCGCCGCCAATACTACCGTCCCGGTGTCATGCCTATCGCCCATCGCCAACATCCCAGCCAACGCCCAAACCAATTTGCCCGCAGCCTGGCTCATGCCGGTGGCCGCCAACACCGCGCCATCCAAGGCAACATTGCCGCAATGGGTCACCGCCGATTGGTTCCGGCAATACCTGGCCGACGACGCCCACCCGCCTGCGCTGGAGAATTACGATGCGAAATTATACACGACCGAGCATCGCATCGGCATTGCAGTGGATAGCTCAACTCACGCCACCAAAGAAGGTCAGTTTTACACCGCCGAACATCTGCGC
>JAXGSX010000121.1:0-10567 GCA_040775225.1 Kiritimatiellia bacterium
ATACAAAACGCCGCATGTTGTTTAAAAACAACACATTGTGTTTTTGCATAACCTTTCGTTCCTGCCACGCAAGGTGGCAGGGGACGACTTTTGAAATTGAATCAACAATTTATGGCATTTTAAAATATCACCTGAAACACAATACGCTGTTTGACGGAAAAGACCGCCCTGCGGGTGCTTGCTTTAGTCATGCTTGACTTCCTGCTCAACCGGCGCCATTGCAATAGTGTCCGTTTCTATTTCGGAGTAAAGGCCGTCAATCGTTTTCTGCAAAGCGATGGTCCGACTCAACGCGGTCACAATCCGGCAGTACGTCCGGATGTCGTCGAGTTCCAGGCGTCGAGTTTTCCGGTCCTTGAGCCACTTCCCGCAAACTTGGTAGCCGCCGACTTGATACTGCCAGACAGCTTCCGGCACAGGCGCGAAATGCTGCGCGGCGTTGATCCAGATTCGTTGCCGCGCGGCGTCATAACGCAGGCCGGTCTTGCGGTCTGGGTTGACATGGCCATCGCCCTCGCCATGGAACCGGCAGGCGGGCGGGTCGAGGTCGGGCGATTTGAGCAGGTGCAGGGCGACGAGTTTCTCCCCCAGCGCGGCCAGCTTCCTGAACAGCTTCGCGTCCGCCGTGAACGGGATGCGCGGGAAGTCGCTTTTCAGGAACTCGGCGTACTTTGTCCGGTAGGCAGGCGCGTAAAGTACGGCGTAGACGTAGTGGAATATGGCTTCCGGCGTGGGTTCGCGGCCATGGGCCGCGGTCAGGGCGGCGACAAGGGCGGGATTCAAGTTGGGCTTTTTCGTAAGATAACGCGCGTGAGGCTCAAAGAGCATCATGGAGACGTAGCGGCCAATTCCGGCCTTTTTCTTCTCGGGATGTTCCGGTTCCGGGTGCAGGTAGAGTGGAAAAACATAACCGCGTTCCTTTGTCCTATTCGAAACCAGACAATCATCAACCAGACGATCGCTTGGCCAAGCATGAGACCAGCCGCTTAGGGCCAGTTGCCGACAAGTAACCAACGCCAGATTCTCGCCGGCCAGCATGTGGCGCATGACTTCGGCGCGAGGCATGCAGATGAAGCCTCTTGTTCTGCCAGTGTAATACGTGTGACGCAGATCGAACGGACGGTACAAGATCGGGGCCAGTTTTTCGCGTGTCGGCCCGGATTCTTTCAGGTCCTGCTGCGCCAGCGCCACCTTCCAGTCACGGGCGTCTTTGCCCAGTTTGTAGCCCTGTCGCGCCAGTTCCGGATCCAATTTCGAAAACGCAACAACAGTGTTCCACGCCGCTTGGGCCGACCAATGGATGGTCAGATTGTCCCGGGCGGTCACGATGCCGACGCTGTTGACCGGGAAGATGTCGGGGATAGAGGGATAACGCTCGTAGCTGCGGATGGCCGTTTCATCGCGGCGGATGAAGAGGTAGCTTCCGGATCGCGGCTGCAACTTGCGCCAGCGGGTGTTATCCACCGCATGGCCTTCAAGCCAGGCATATTTCGATTCGCGGGCGCCGTACAATTCCGCGTGCCGCACCACCGCATCCGCCTTGGTCTTGCCGCCGCGCTTGACGAAGAGCGCAATGGCCACGCCCTGGCGGATATCGAAAACATTCTTGTCGGGGCTGCCGTCGGGGCAGGTTTCCTGCTTGAGCGCGTTGCCGTGCAGATCGAGGACATAGATGTCGTCGAACGTGCGCATCAGGCTCTGACGCATACCCCGGAAAGTGGGATTATCGAGGTAGGAATGATTGGTGATCATGCCGACCACGCCGCGCCCCGCCTGCTCGATCTTCCACTGGGCAAACCGCAGGAATTTGACATAATCGTCCTGGAGCCACTTTGGATTCTTCTCGCCGAGCGGCTTGCCGTCCACCTGCTTGTAAGTCTCGATCAGCCCGCGAATCCACTCTCCCATGTTGGTCGAGTGGCCGGAATAAGGCGGATTGCCGAAGATGACGAGGATCGGGGTCTGTTTCTTGACCTTCCCGGCGAGGCGGGATTCCTCGGCGAGGGCGGAAAATCCGGGCAGGCGGCTCTGCTCCAGTTCCTCGTTATCGAGGGTATTGGTGAGGTAGAACGGCACCCGTTCGTCGTCGGTGAGGCGGTGGCCGAGTTCTTCGAGGAAGAAGCTCATCTTGAGGTGGCCCACGGCGTAGGGGGCCATCATCAACTCAAAGGCGTAGAAAGTCTTGAGAATGTGGCGGCGGATGAAGTCGGCGCGGCCGCCCTTGCCGTACTTGGCCTCGAACTCGGCGACAGCTTGCTCGGCAGCGCGGGCAATAAAGGTCATGGTGCCGGCCGCCGGGTCAAGCAGCGTCACGCCGTCGGAGGCCAGGCCGTCGCGTTTGCCGAAGTCCGTCTTGAGGATGCCGTGGAGCGAGCGGACGATGTAGCCGACGACCGGCTCTGGCGTGTAGTAGACTCCGCGCCGTTCGCGTTCGGCGGGATCGTACTGGGCGAGGAAGGTTTCGTAAAAGTGGACGATGGGGTCGCTGCCCTTGCCCTCGCGGTAGTAGCGGTCGAGGATGCCGGGGGCGTCGGCCACGGCCAACACTTCGGCGATGTCGTCCACGCACCAGGCCAGTTGCTCGGGCAGATCGCCCAACGAGATGAACCGGAACAAATCGCGCAGCACGCCGATGGTATGCGGGATGTTGTCGAAGGCGGCGCGGCGGCTGAAGCCGTCCCCGGCGCGGGTGCGGGCGGCGAAGAGGCCGTAGGTGATGGTCTGGGCAAAGAGGTCCGCGAAGTCCTCTAGTGTCAACGTCCCGATCAAGTATGTCTGGAACGCCTCAAAGAAGCCAGAAAGAACGGACGGGGCATCCTTCTCTTGCGCGAGTTGCTGCCCGACCACATCGCGCAGGAACCGCGTGCGCTTGGCCAGTTCCAGGGCCAGCGATTCCGCCATGAACGATTTCGGAAGGGAGAAGTCGAAGAACCGGTCGAGAAGGGCGTGAAGGTCGTCTGCTTTCTCGATAACCGGGGTTGTGCGCAGACGGGTCAGCAAGAAGGGGCGCGCGGCGAGAACTGTCTGAATCCGTTCCCCGTTCCGATATAGGCGGAACTCAAAAAAGTTGGTCAGGATCAGGTTTGGGAACGTAGCGCGATAACGGGTAAGTTGCTCCGAATCCTCGATGGCGTCCAGTCGTTCCTCGGCCGGATTTTTCGCCTCAACATAGCCGACAATTCTATCCGTGCCGTTCCACAGGCGGAAATCCGGGTTGCCGGCATCGGTGGGTTTTGGGAGCGTGGTGACATGAACGTTTGTCCGCCCGGTTTGCCGCGCCACCGTTTGCAGCATGGCGGCAAGCGCGGGGTAGAAACTCTCCTCCCGCGCGTCGCCTTGCTGCGCAACGGCGTGCAGTTCTTTGAAGTAGGCTTTGAATGGCGTCTGATCGCTCATGTCATCTCATTGCTTGCGCCCTGACCTGAATCAGCCAAACGCGCGCAGTCCTCAGCGCCGCCATGCGCCATCAAGCCTGTCACGGCTTCTCGGCCGCCGGCGCCGGCGTATTGGTTGCGGCGGGCTGCTCCGCCGCGGGCGCGCGGGACAGGCGGAAAATGCGGTAAACGCGCTGCGCATCACGCCATGACAAAAGCAGGAACAAGGCGATGAACAAACCGAAGAACACCTGGCTGATCCACCCGACCGTGCGCGCGGAAAGCGGCCGGCCGCGCGCCCATTCCAGCAGGGCAAACATGATATGGCCGCCGTCCAGCACCGGCAGCGGCAGCAGGTTCAGGATGGCCAGGTTGACATTCAGGAAACAGGTGAACCACAAGGCCACGACCAGGCCCTTGCGCACCATGTTCTGGAACATGTAAATAATCATCAACGGCCCGCCCAGCCCTTCCGCCGTGCCGCGCGCGTCGCGCGGGGTAACCAGCCGGCGTAAAATCCTGAAAATGCCGGTGGCATGCGTACGCAATTGCGCCAGCGGCGGGATATGCACAACCTTGTCGTATTCCACCGCCATCGGATCGAACCGGATGCCGATTCGCGCCCGGCCCAGTTCCGGGTCAATCCGCGGCGTAACTTCCATGGCCACGGGCGCGCCGCCGCGTTCCACGGCCAGGGCAGCGGGCCGGCCGGCCTGCGCCGCCACCAGGGCGATCAGGTGCTCGATGCTCAAGACGCGTTCCCCGTCGAATCCGACAATCAGGTCGCCCGGCCGCAAACCCGCCTGGTCGGCGCTGGACTCCGGCTCCACCGCCATCACCCGGCAGAGGCTGATTTCGCGCAATCCCGGCACGATGCGGAATCCCAGCATGCTGCGTTCGGTGGGCAACGCCACGCTCAAGTTGCCGGTGGGCGTCCGGACTTCCATCTGCGCCGCATCGCCCATGGCGTTTTCCTGGAGCACATCCTGCCAGTTGGACACCGGCCGGCCGTTGACGCTCAGGATTTCGTCGCCGGGCCGGAGCCCGGCGGCATAGGCCACGCTGTTGGTTTCAACAAATCCGATGACCGCGCACCGCTCCGCCGGCATGGAGGGTTTACCCATCAGGTACACCGCCCATGCCAGCAGAAAGGCCAGCGCAATATTGCCCGCCCCGCCGGCCAGCGCCACGACAATTTTCCGCGGCGGCGTGGTCGGCGGAATGGGCGCCCGGGGTTCCCCGGCATCCTGATCCTTCAGCGCAACGGAATCGGCTTTCTCCGGAGAAGCGCCGTCCGACGGGTCCATCTGCGGCAACGCCACGTATCCGCCCAGCGGCAGCGCGCCGATTTTGTACCAGACGCCCCGGATTTTGCGCCGCCAAAGCGCCGGGCCGAACCCGATGGAAAAAACCTCCACTACCATGCCGCACAGACGCGCGGCGATGAAATGGCCCAATTCATGCGCAAAAATCGTGGCGCCGAACAGCACCACCACCGCCAAAATCACGTATAATGCATAACCGATCATTTATCAGCTCCATTCCCGGCCGGACTGCGGCCCGGCCTGTATTATTTCAATGCGATGCCCGCCTGCCGCCGGCACCCATCCCGGCCGGACAGTCAATGCCCCACCCGCTCCCGCGCGGCCGCGCGGGCCCAGCGGTCCGCCTCCATGATGTCCGCCAGTTCCGGATTGGACCGGCTTGGATGGGCGGCCATGGTTTCCTCCACCACGCGCCAAATGCCGGCAAACGGCAGGCGATTCGCCAGAAATGCTTCCACCGCCACTTCGTTGGCGGCATTCAACACCGCCGGCAGGGTGCCGCCGGCGCGCGCGGCGGCGCGCGCCAGCGCCAGGCAGGGAAAGCGCTGCGCATCGGGCAAACTGAAGTGCAGCGCGCCCAGGCGGGCCAGGTCCAGCGGCGGCAATTGCCCGTCCACACGGTGCGGCCAAGTCAAGGCATACTGGATGGCAAAGCGCATGTCGGAAACGCTGAGCTGCGCCAGCAGGCTGCCGTCCGTCAACTCCACCATGGAGTGCACGATGCTTTCCGGGTGCAGCATGACCTCGATCCGGTCCAGGCCCACGTCAAACAGCCAGCGGGCTTCGATAATTTCCAGACCCTTGTTCATCATCGTGGCGGAATCCACCGTGACCTTGCGGCCCATGTTCCAGCGCGGATGCCGCAGGGCGGCGTCCACGGTGACGGTGTTCCAATCCACCGGCCGGCCGGCGAACGGTCCGCCGGACGCCGTCAGGATCAGCTTGCGCACATGGTCCGCCGGACGCCCTTCCAGGCATTGAAAGATGGCGCTATGCTCGCTGTCAACCGGCAGCAGCCGCGCGCCGCTCCGGCGGCGCGCCGCCATGACTTGCGCGCCGGCCACCACCAGGGTTTCCTTCGTGGCCAGCGCCACATCCACTCCCAATTCCAGCGCGCGCAGCACCGGCGGCAAACCCGCCATGCCGACAATGGCCGCCAGCACCAGGTCGGTTCCCGGCTGGGCCACCAGTTCCAGCAAGCCTTCCGCGCCGGCCAGCACCCGCACGCCGCCGCGGGCCGCCGCCGCCGCGCGGCGCGCGGCCGACGAGTCGGCCACGGCCACAAAGGGCGCGTGGAATTCGTGCGCCTGCCGCAGCGCCTCCTCGCCCTGGCGATGCACCGCCAGGCCCAGCACGCGGAACCGTTCCGGTAAGGCCTGCACCACGCGCAAGGCGCTGCGGCCAATCGAGCCGGTGCTGCCCAGGATCACCAGGTTGCGAGGGGATTGGCTCAAACAAACCACCTTAAATAAAAATACATCACCGGCGCCGCAAACAGCAGGCTGTCCAGCACGTCCAATATGCCTCCCAGGCCGGGGAAGCAACTGCTGGAATCCTTGGCGCCGGCGGCGCGTTTCAACATTGATTCCACCAGGTCGCCGATCACGCCCGCCGCCGGCAGGAACAACCCCAGCCGCCAGGCGTCGCCGGCAGTCAGCCGCAGGACGCCGAACTGGCCCTGCCAGACCCGGTGCCATATCAGGCTGGCGGCCAGTCCCACGGCCAGTCCCCCGATCACACCCTCCACGGTCTTGGCCGGCGAAATTCGCGGCATCAATTTATGCCGGCCCAGGCGGCTGCCGATGAAATAGGCGCCGACATCGGTCAGCTTGACAATGGCCAGCAGATAGATGAAAATCCGCCGGCCGGTATCGCCGAGCGGGGCATTGATTGCCGGCGTCTCCCATCCGTAGGCCAGCCGGAGGAAAAAGTTAAACAGGAACGGCACATACATGATCCCCAACAGGGTGCAGGAAAGGGTAATCAGCGGCTGGGGATCGTTTTTCCGGGGCAACTGCCGCGTGCAAAGCACCGCCACTGCCAGGAACAACGCCAAGGCCTCGTACTCCCAGGAGACCGTCCCGCCGCCCAGGAGGTAAGCCAGCCAGACGCCGACCGATAAACACGCCCCCGCCGTCAACCCGATGGCGCGGAAAGAAGGTATGCCGGCCTGATGCAAGAACTTGTAAAATTCCAACTGGGCCGGGATAACTATCAGCGGAATGACAAACCCCACCGCCCAGCCGGGCAGATACAACAGCCCCACCCCCGCCGCCGCCAGGATGACGCCGCTGACGATGCGTTTGCGCAGGATCGGGCTCATGTGGAACCGCCCGGTTGATTTCCGGCAGGCTGCGCCCCGCCGAAACGCCGTTGCCGCCGGCCGTATTCCCGGAGCGCTTGCTGAAATTCCGCTTCCCGGAAGTCCGGCCATAAAACCTCCGTGAAATACAATTCCGCGTATGACAGCTGCCAAAGCAGAAAATTGCTCAACCTTAATTCGCCGCTGGTGCGGATCAGCAAGTCGGGGTCCGGCACGTCCGGCGCGTAAAGCTGGGCGGCGACCAGCGCTTCATCCACCGCCTCCGGCCGGACGGCGCCGGCGGCCGCCTGCCGGGCAATTTCACGCGCGGCGCGGACGATTTCAGCGCGCCCGCCGTAACTTAAAGCCAGGATCAACTGCCCCGCCGTGTGCCCGGCGGTGGCCTCCATCGCGCGGCGCAGGGGATTGCGCACCGCCAGCGGCAAATCCTCCAGCCGCCCGATGACCCGCAGACGGATGCCATGCTTGTGCATTTCCGCGGTGTGCGATCGCAGAAACTTTTCCAGCAGCCGCATCAAGCCGGCGACCTCGGCGGGGGAGCGCGACCAGTTTTCCGTGCTGAAGGCGTACAAGGTCAGGTATTGCACGCCGGCTTCCCGGCAGGCGCGCACGATCGCTTCGACGGATTTGACCCCCTCGGCATGGCCCGCCAGCCGGGGCAGCCCGCGCTGCTGCGCCCACCGGCCGTTGCCGTCCATGATCACGGCCACGTGCCTGGGAATGGCGGACGGCGGCGGATTCATTGAGTTGCCTCCAATACGGCGCGCGCAACGTATTCCATTTGCTCAGGACGCAATTCCGGGTAAACCGGGAGCGCCAGAACTTCCCCGGCCGCCTGTTCGCTCGCCGGAAAATCCCCGGCCCGGTAGCCCAGCGATTTGAAACATTCCTGCAGGTGCAGCGGCAAGGGATAATACACCGCGCTGCCGATCCCGGCTTCCTGCAGCCGCCGCCGCACCTCGTCCCGGCGCGGCACGCGGACGACATATTGATTGTAGATATGCCCCTGCGGCAGGTCCGGGCAGGCCGCGGCGGGCGTCCGCACGCCGCTGCCCCGGAATGCCCGGTTGTAAAACCCGGCATGAGCCCGCCGCGCGGCGTGCCAGCGATCCAGGTGTTTCAGTTTCACCCGCAACACCGCGGCCTGCAGCGCATCCAGCCGGAAATTGCCGCCCACCTGCCGGTGGTAATAGGTTTCCACGGCGCCATGCATCCGCAGCGAACGCAGGATTTCCGCCAACCGGGCATCGTTGGCGGTCACCAGGCCGCCGTCGCCGAAGCCGCCGAGATTCTTGGATGGGAAAAAGCTGAAACAGCCCATGGTCCCCATGGCGCCGGCGCGCCGGACGCCTTCCGGCATGGGATATTCCGCGCCCACGGCTTGCGCCGCGTCTTCGATGACCGGACAGCCATGCTCCCCGGCCAGCTTCAGCAGCGCGCCCATGTCGGCGCATTGCCCGAATAAGTGCACCGGCAGCAGTGCCGCGGGGCGGCGGCCGCGCAGGTAATCGGGCGGATTTTCAAAAATTCGACGCGCCTGCGCCGGGTCCAGGTTGAACGTCGCCGGATCAATATCCGCGAACACCGGCCGCGCGCCCACGCGGGCAATGGCGCCGGCGGTGGCGAAAAAAGTGAACGGCGAAGTCACCACGGCGTCGCCCGGCCCGATTCCCAGCGCCATCAAGGCGGCCAGCAACGCGTCCGTGCCGGATGAGACGCCGACGGCATAACGCGCGCCGCAATACGCGGCGGTTTCCTCCTCGAATTGCTGCACCACCGGCCCCAGCACGAATTGCTGGGCATCGCAGACCTCATCCATGGCCCGGCGGATTTCTTCCCGCAAATCCTGGTACTGGGCCTTCAAATCCAACAATGGCACTTGCATGCAATCACCTCGGGAACCCGGTTTCGGTTTTATTTCAGACCTGGGGGGCATTATGCCGATATCCGCGGGCGCAATCAACCTTAAATTCGGTCCATGCGCCCCGCGGGGCACGGCTGCGTCATTCTCGGAAAAGACGGCGCGGTGCGGCCGGCCCGGCATAGCTTCCGCGAAGCAGGGAGACCGCGCCCAAAAAATGCGCCCATACGGGCAAGGGACTGTCCGCCCTTCTACCCATCCAATGACATCGGTAGGGCGCCCAGTCCCTTGGGCGCCGAGGTGGGCCTGCCTGCTACACGCCGATGGCGCGGCGGATAAATTCGCGGCTGACCCGCAAATCCTCCAGCGGATCGCGCTGGTGGTGGTCCTGCTCGATGTGCAGCCATCCGTCCCACTCCGCCTCGCGCAAGGCTTGCAGCACCGCGGCATTGTCAAAACCGTTGTTGCCGGCGCCCAGTTCGCAGAAACGGTAGTCCGGCTTGCCATTGTCGCGCATCTGCCCGGTAAGCAAAACATCCTTCAGGTGCATCACGGCAATGCGTTGATGATACTTGCGCACTATGGCCGCCGGATCGCCGCCCGCCATGGAAAGATGGCCGGTATCCAACACTATGCCGGCATCCGGCACGGCCTGCAGAAAATCCTCCAGCTCCTGCTGGCTTTCCACGCGCTGATTCATGTGGTTGTGGATGGCGGCGGTCAGGCCCCAGCGCCGGCAACTGCGCGCCAGCGCGTTGGCCCGCCGGCAGAAAACATCAAACGGCACATTGCGGCTGGCTTCCCCGGGCTGCATCCAGATGTACTGCCGGCCCAGGGCGGCAGTCCATTCGATGTTGGCCTGGACGTCCGGCCCGCGGCAAGTGCTGAAATCCATGCCCAGCCGGCGGTACAGCCCGGCCTTGTGCAGGGCGTCCGACGGCGAAACCGCCGCCAACCGCTCGGTGCCGTCATATCCGATGGCCTTCAAGGCCAGCAACCGCTCCTCGATATCGTATAACCCGCCGTACCAGACGTTCATCCCGTAATCCGCCACGCCGATTTTCATCATGCCTCTCCATGTAAAACCAATTGCGCCGATATGATCGGTTTATATAGCATAACCGCGCGCAAAAAACAGGTTATTTGTTGCGTTTTTAAATTTGCTTGTTACCGGCCGGCGTTTCAGTTATGTTTCGAAGCCTGCGCGGATTATGCATCGGCATTGCCGCAAACGGTTCATTTTTAAATCATAACTCCATGGAGCCTTATGAAAATAGCGGTGGCGCGGGAAATCAAGCGGCATGAATACCGGGTGGGATTGACGCCGGCGTGCGTCAAGTCTTATGTCAATCACGGCCATAAGGTTGTGGTCGAGACCGGCGCCGGCGAAGGCGCCGGCTATTCCGACCGGGAATACCAGCAGGCGGGCGCGCGCATCAGCCGCAACAAACGCCGGATGTTCGCGGACGCCGAAATGATCGTCAAAGTCAAGGAGCCGCTGCCGGAGGAATATGACTTGTTTCATCCCGGCCAGATTCTTTACACCCGAATTTTGCACGAAAAACATGAAATAAAGCTGGAAGGCCATCTGGGGACCGCGGTAGTATTGGTTGAGATCAAAAACGCCCAAACTACACGGAGATCACCCAGATGGTTACACAAGATAATGCCTGCAAACGGGATC
>JAXGSX010000122.1:0-10527 GCA_040775225.1 Kiritimatiellia bacterium
CATGGTCGCTAAATGCACGATCACGGATAATGTCGCTTTGAAATCCGGCGGCGGAGTCCATGTGTTCATTCCGAATTCCACATATGCCAAAACCCGGGTGCTGATAACCGCCGGTGAAATTTCCCGCAACCGGGTAACGGATGCCGCCGGCAAGGGCGGCGGCGTGTTCTGGGATGCGCCCGGCCGGCTGGAAAATTGCGTGATTGCCGGGAACCGGGTGGAGAATGGTTCGGGCGGCGGGCTTTACCTGCGGCAGACATTCATTATCGGGGCGGATGACACGCCGGAAAAACTGATTATTCGCAATTGCCGGATTACCGGCAATCGGGCGGTGAGCGAAGCCGGGGTGTTTGCACAGGATGACACTGCTGAAATTGACAAATTAGTGCGCCTGGAAGACTGTGAAATCAGCGGGAACGAACTTTTGACGGCGGACCAGGATTGAAAATATTGACCACCAGGGGAGCAAGCATTATGCGTACGAGCAAGCTGGTTGTGGCGGCGGCGGGATGTCTGGCGGTAAGCAGCGGCTTGATATTGGCGGCCGATACCATGCCCGCCGGCCATGCGGAATACGCGCGCGCCTATGAAATGTTCATGGAGGGCGACCTGGCCGGCGCGCGCGCGGCGTTTGAAAAAACGCGGGATTTGCCGGACGCCGACCGGGTATATGCGGCGGATGCGGGATTGCGCGCCGGCTGGCTGTATGAAGTGGCGCAGCGTCTGGATGAGGGGCAGCGGGCGTTTGCGCGGGTTGAGGCGATGAAAGACATTCCGGTGATGTATCGGGCGGAGGCCGCGCTGGGGATCGGGCAATGTCATTTTGACGCCGGCGATGTAGCCAGCGCGTCCAATGCCTTCGTGCGCGCCCTGGGGTTGTTGGAACAGAAACCGACGGCCGGCGACGATCGCTATCACATGCATTGGTTGAAAACGTATGCGGTTTCGCATCGCAACCTGATGGGGATCAGCGAGGACGACCCGTATTACAACAATCATTTGCGGCGCCGCGGAGTAAAATGGGTTTCGCCGCTCGAGCAGTCGGTGCGCGAGGAAATTCTGCGGCGGTGGCTGGGCGAGCACGGGCTGAGCATGGATCGCTGTTACCTGCAAGGAAGGTGGGTGCAGGGCAACCCCCTGCGCGCCGCGCCGTATCCGGCGTCCGGATTTCCGTATAGTTGGGAATTTAACGGCGGCGATTGGTGCGGTTTGAGCATGACCCAGGGGCTCGCCCGGGTGCGCCTGGAAGATGATTGCCTGAAATTTGCAACCGGCGCGGAGGCGGGTTTCGGCTGGGGGCGCAGCGCGCGGTCGGACCAGCGCAGCGCATTGCGGTTCGGCTATGCGACGAATATTTCCGGGGCCATGCCGAATTTAACGCATCTGCGGGTGCGGATGCGGCAATCTCTGCCGGAAAGCGCCTGGACCGTGCGGGTGGGCGGCTTGCCGCGCCGCAGTGTGAGCGGCTATGCAGGCTGGGATTCGAGCGCGATGGCCGTGCGCGGCACGAACTGGCAGGAGGTGTTGTTCAACATCAGCGCCGGGACGCCGCCTTATCTGGGAATCCATTTCTTCAGCGCCACACCAGGCAACGAAGTTGAAATTGACTGGGTGCGGCCGGAAGTGCAGCCCGGGCATCTGTATGCGCGCAAGGAACTGGAACTGCCGGCGGAAGCGCGCTGGGCAAAAATATCCGTTTCCGCCCCCGGCGCGTTTACCGTATTTGTGAACGGCAAGGAAGCGGCGCGATCGCCGCAGGATGTGAATAGTAATCAGATATGGAATTATGAGCTTGACGCCAGCCTTTTCCTGACAGGAATCAACGTGGTGGCGTTCGAGATGGATACCGGCGCCGTGTTCCTGGTGGATGGCGCATTGCTGTGCAAAGACGGATCGTATATCCGGTTTGACAGCGATGAGACATGGCGCAGCGGCGTGCCGGCGGCGGCCAACCGCCTGGCCTGGACGACCCCGGAAGGCTTGGCGCTGACGGAATCATGGCAAAATGCCAAACCAGGAGCTCCGCATGTCCTGCACCTGAATCATGCCGCGCAGTTCTGGTTCAACCCGTCGTATAAAGGCGGGATTATGGTCGAGCCGGCGGACGGGCGCCCGCAACCGGTTTACGGCTGCCGGGAACCGGTTGCTCTCCGCATTGCCGTGCCGGCGCGCGCGGGCGAATCTCCGGCAGTGCGCTGGACGCTGTTTGACGCCATGGGCGACGGCGCGCGGCCGGCGGATCGCCAGGCGCAAGCCGGCGAATTGGCATGGCGGCGGGAGCCGGGCATGGCCGCCGGCGAGTTGGTTTTCGCCGCCGGCGCACTGGCCTCCAATGTGGCCTATGCGTTGGTGTTGGACTGGATGCAGGATGGGCAATCCGTTGAACAGCGGCGTTACGAACTGGCGGTATGCGGCCCGGTGCCCTTGCCGGAAGTGGCCAATCCGACGAATTACACCGACGGCATGGAGTTGAAATTGGTATGGGAAATGGATGCGGCGGATGAGCCGCCGGCCGATGCCTTCATATCCATGGATGGCGCGGCCATGCATCGTCCCAGCTCGGTGATTGAGACGCCGCTGGGCCGGTTCCGGCAACCGTATCCCAAGCGCAACCTGGGGTCTTCCGGCGGCGGCCCGTGCAATTATATTTCCTACATTTACCGGATTGAAAATCCCGGGCGCCCGCATGTGGCGATCGCGGAATACCCGGATGATACGGTGCGCATCCAGGAAATGCGGCTGAGCGAAGACGGCAATGTGCGGCGGGCAGGCATATTTTCGTTAAAAGAAGTGGCCAATGACACCGTGGTTTTGGGCTTTGATAATCCCCTGACGCATGAAATCCGCCATCATCATTGCCTCTTTTTCCCGGGGCGTTCCGCGGGAACTGTCAGCTTTTTGACGCTGGGACGGCTGGACTGGGGGCCCGAGACCGCGGCGCGCGTCGGGAAAATCCGGATTTATGAAATCCTCAACGACGTGCCGGTGCGCCGCATGGCGGATGCGCCCGGCCCGCGCAAATGGCTGGGCCAGTTGACCGAACGCGGGCCGGCGCAGATATGGAACAGTTGTTTCAGCAGTCCGGTGTCGGGTTATTTTTACAATAATTTGATGATGAGCGAGTCGCCCGTGTTTTACCGCAATTGGATGGTGGCAGCGATAAACATGGTCAAACGGATGAAATTCGCCGGTGAAAACGCGCATTACATGGGTCAATACATGTATGAGGGCGTCCTTTATCCGAGCGCCTTTGCGGATCGCACGGCTTGCGGCATGGGGTATTCGGGCAGTTTGCGGGATTACGGCGTGCTGTTGGCGCGGATGTTCGAGGAAAACGAATTGGGGCTTTTCAGCACGCTCCAGATCATGGGATCCGACCGGATACCCCTGACGGCCAGCGACGAAGCCGTGGCGGAAGGCGCGCCGACCCTTTCCCAGGTGGATCGCCATGGCGCTCAATTAAGCTTCCTAGGCCGGGTCAACCCGAACTGGATCCAGCCGCCGGTGCGCGGATTCTACGAACAGATTATCAATGAATTAACCGCGTTATACGGCGGCGAAAAGGGTTGGAAAGGCATTGTGCTGCATCATTATAACGTTACCGGCCCATCCTGGAGCGCGCCGCAACATGAACCGGGCGCCGCAAGTTACGACGATTACACCATCGCGCGGTTTGAAGAGGAAACGGGGCTCAGCCTTCCCGTGGATGAATCCGACCCGGAACGGTTTGCCAAGCGGCATGCATGGCTGGCGGAAAATGCGGCGGCGCAATGGACGGAGTGGCGTTGCGCCAAGATGCACGAGATTTATGATTGGACGGCGCGGCAATTGAAGGCCGCGCGGCCGGATTTGGATTTCATCGTGTATTCCTACGCAAGCTACCTGACCCCGCCGCTGGACGAGCCGGCGGACCAGGCCTTGCCTTCAATCTTCGATTACGGGCGCCGCGGCGGAATTGACCTGGAACGCATCAAGCACGATCCGAACATGACCCTGGCGGCCGCTAATGTGTTCGTTTCGCTGGATTCCCCGGGCGCTGCCACGATCAGCGGCGATTTTGAGGCGTGGTTAAAAGGATTGCATGACCAGGTCGGCCTGGGGCGCGCGCTGGCGCACCGCGAAGCGACGCTGCGGCCGTTCGCGGATGACGGCAAAAACGCCCTGGCAGTACGGTACAACTGGTATGAAGCGCAGCCGCGCGGGCCGGATTACTGGCTGTGGACTTACTCCTCGCCGGAATCCTGGCCCTACCCGCAGGATGATTACTTCGCCGACTACTGGATCAACAGCTTTGTGCGCGCCAGCCCGCGCATGATCCTGCACCCGCTGATGGACATCGTGTTATGGAACGGCCGCGAGACTTCGATGTCGAAGTTCGCCCAGGCGTTCCGGTCGCTGCCGGCGACGACTTATACGCGGCTGACCGGCAACGGGCGCGATAAAAACGTGTGGATTGCGCTGGGGGCATTCGAGGGCAATACCTACGGCTATGCGGCCAATCCCTACTGGTGGGAAACGGAGGTGACATTAACCCTGGCGGCCGGCGTGCGCGGACTCGAATTGACGCTGAACGAAACATTACAGGACGGGCAATGGCGCGGGCGGCTGGCGCCTTACAGCATGCGGACATTCAAGTTCGAAGGCGAACCGGCGGAGGCGATCGCCGGTTGCTCAACCGCGGCCGCGGAAGCCGTGCGCCAGGATGTTGATCAACGGCTGGATGCATGGCGGCGTGATCTGGAGCAAGGCCGCGCGGCGCTGGATCGGGTTGAGCGCGCCTCGGAATTCACCGCGGTGATTGCCGGCGCGGAAGCCGCCTTGCGCTCCGGTGATGCCGCTGATGCATATGATCGCTTGACGGCATATCCGGCGCAAGGCGTGCGGCGGCTGGTGGAATTGCGGGAGTACTCTCCTTTTATTACGGACGGCTGGATGATTTCGCGGTTGCTGCCGCGCGAGGGCCGGCGCGACGTGCGCGAGGTCGGCCCGGCCGCCGCGCATGACGCGGCGCTGGCCTGGCGTCCGTTGAATGTGACTTCCAAGTCCAACCGGCTTTTGCCGCGCGCGCATTATACGGATCGGGACGGTTTCGTGTATCTGGCCAACCGTATCCGCGTTCCCGTGCCGGGCGGCTGGAAATTATGCGTGGGGCATGACGGCGGCTGCCGGGTGTTTCTGAACGGCAAGGAAGCGCTGGTCGAGCCGCGGCGCCGCAATCCGATCCGGGAAGATCGCACGCAGGCGGTGGTCACACTGGATGAGGGCGAACATGACCTGCTCGTCGTCTTTGATCTTGATCACGGCATGGGCTGGGGTTTGGCCATGCGGTTCCAGGCGCCGGACGGCGCGCCGCGCATGGCGGTAGATTTCCCCGCCCCGCTGCCGCGCGAACAGGGAAAGAGCAATGAGCATGACAACAAAAAAGGCTGACGGTTCGGATTGGATTCGTAATTGTCCCCGGCGGATGATGGTCGGCTTCCATGTTCCCGACTATGATCAGCTGGATGCGTTTGACGATTTTCGCCGGAAACACAACATCCCGGATTTGCTGGAGAAAGTTGACCCGCGCGCCATCGCGCGCGCAGTCCGCAAGGCGCATATACAGGCATTCTGGTTTTATGCCAAATGCCATTACGGCAACGCCTATTATCCCAGCAAAATCGGCCACGTGCATTCCGCCGTCAAAGGCCGCGATTTGTTCGGAGAACTGTGCGAGGCTTGCCTGGCGGAAGGTGTTGTGCCGATGGCCGTGTATGAATTTTCCGATTTCCGCATGTCAAAAGATCATCCGGACTGGTGCCATAAAATCCCCATCGGCCCCGGATTCGGCAAGGTGGATATTACCGATGCCGGGCAGGGCGCACGGGTCGGCGGCCCCTGTCTCAACGGCCCGTACGGCGAGTTTGTCATCGAGCAAATCCGGGAAGTGCTGTCCCGATATCCGGTCCGGGGGTTTTACATTGATTTTCTGGGCCTGTTCGGTTTCGAACAATGGATTTGCCCGTATTGCAATCCCCGACTTAAATCCGTCATCGGACGGGATTTCCCCGGCACGGACAAGTTGAGTCATGCCGAATTTGTCCGCTACCAGCAATGGCGCTGGGCGCAGAATGACGCTTATGCCCGGCGTGTGCGCCGCGTCATCAAAGGCTTGCGCCCGGACGTGGCCTTCACGCATAATTTTCACGCCCTGCATGTGCCGGGCAACATGCAGCAATTCGATTTCGCCGCGCGCAACTGTGATTTTCTCTCGGCGGATTTTTTCCACCTGCGGTACGGCATGCTGCCGTTGAGTTGGAAATTGCGGGTGCTGGCGGCCGGCAGCGCGCAAAAGCCCGCCGAAACCCTGTTGGATTCCGCCACCGCGTTTCAGTGGGATTTCCGCACGCCGAAAGCGCTGGACAGTTACAATGCCGAGTTATGGACGGCGCGTGCGGTCAATGTGGCGCCTTGCACTTCCTTCATGATTAATCTGGACGGAACATTCGATCATGCCATCTTCGCGCTGGCCGAACGCCTGATGCGTAAACACCAGGCTTGCGAGCCGTGGCTGACCAACATGCGGCCGCTGGCGGTCTTCGGTTTGGTCCGCAGCGGAGTCACGCAAGCGTTCCGCCCGCCGGAAACGGCTGCCAGCTATGCGTCCGTGCAGCATCACCAGTTTGACATGGAAGGTTGGGCGCAGGCGCTGATAGCCGCGCACCAGCTTTGGGATATGCTGGATGAATCCCAGCTCGTTCCGGATAGCTTGCGCCGGTTTCATGTTTTGATTTTGCCCAATGTGTCGTGCCTGAGCCGCCGGGCAGCGGCCGCTATTGCGGAATACGTCCAGCAGGGCGGGACACTGATCGCCACGGGCGACACCTCGCTGTTTGACGAAAAAGGCCGGTTGCGCAAGGATTTCATGCTGGCGCGGGTATTCGGCGCGCATTTTAAAGCTGATCGCAACCCGCTATGCAACGATTTGATTTTAGAGGACGAATCCCTGATGCCGGAAGAACCATGGGTCAGCCCGGTCTTGCGCATGTCGGATGGCCAGCTTGAGGTGTGCGCGGACTCGGATGCGGTCCGCCTGGGACGCGTGGGGCGGCAATTGAATCCGACGCTGCTGACGCTCCAGACTTTCCCCACCGCGGCGCCGGGAATTCTGCGCCGCCGTCGCGGCCGCGGCTGGTGCTGGTATTTTGCCGGCAAGCCCGGCTTGCAATACCGCGTTTACGGTCAAAACAACGTCAAACGGCTGCTCAAGCAAGTGTTGAGACGGACCGCCGGCGACAAAGCGCCGGTGCAGTTGGATGCGCCCGATTCGGTGGAATTGTTCGCGCATCGCCAGCAAGGCAAAAAGCATCTCGTCGTGAATCTTGTGAATACATTCTGGGGCGTCTCGCGTTCGGCGGGAGGATTCATTGCACCCGACGGCAAGGTGCGGCCGGGCCGCTTTGAAGAAATTGAAAACATGCCGCGTTTGCACGCGGTGACATTGCGCTTGCCGGCGGCCGGCCGGAGACGTCCGCCGTGCGTCCGGCTTGCGCCGGGCGGACGCCGTCTGTCCGTGCGGCGGGTTGGCCGGGAATTTCATGTGCGTTTGACCGATGTCGGCGTCCATACGATGCTGATAATTGAATAAAGCGGGGAGCGGCGCCCGCATGTGCCTGGCCGCGCCGGCGGCCACATTTTGGCGGCGCCGGCGGCGGAAGGAGCGATGGAGCGATGATAAAGCAAAGCAAACCAGCCGATGCATATCCCACCCTCGGCGCGCTATGGGATTACGCGATGGATATCGGCGTTGAAATGGGGTATCGCGACGCGCGGACAGTCTGGGATGTTTGCCGGCGCCACCGTCAGCGTTATGACCGCATGCGCCGGGCGGCCCAACGGCGGTTTGACAAGACCAGGCTCACGGTGCCTTTCGGCGATTGCCGCGTTTATGCCGGGCGGCGCAGCGACAAAATCCATGGGGTGCTGGCGACGATTGACGCGATGCCGGACGCGGCATTGCAAATCAACCAGTTGAACCTGCAAGGCTGGAATATTGATCTGCTTTTCGCCCATCATGGCGGCTCCCGTGAAATGATGTATACCGCGGAAGATTACCTGAGTCTTGACGCTCCATCGCTGGCGCGGACTTATAGCCTGCCGGCCAGCTTAATGAAGCCGCTGGCGGTGGAAGCGCATAACCGGGCCTTGTCCAAGCACCCCGATCGCAATCCCAAAACGCGCGCCAACTGGCGCTTTCGCTACATGCGGGTGTCGGGCACAGCCGAGAGGTGCCGGCAGATCAACGTGGCGCATGTCAATGTGCATACTCCATGCGATGCGGTTGTCTGGCGGGCGGTCTGGGATGTTGTCAATGAAGCGGCAGGCGGAACCTGTCAGGATGCCATTGATGGTTTGTATCGTATTCCGGAATTCCGGCGCTACCGCCAGCAAGCCCAGATGCGGATTACCATGCCGGCGGGCGGCCCCGGGAACAAGCTGGGACGATGGTGGAACGCCACTTGCGCGGCCACTTTGAATTTGACGGAGCAATCCCTGCGGGCTTTAAAGGCGGCGGGATTTGACACCTTGATTGGTATTTTCACCGAATGCGAAATGGAAAAATTATTAGGCTTAAACGTCATCAGCCTGCCGCACGATCCAACCGATGCCATTGGCATTAACGGCATGCTTGATTGTTTTGCCGAGCGCTGGCCGGCGCTGGATATTCTGGGTTATGGCAAATTTGTCAGGGTGGAACGCCGCCATCCCCGCGCGTGGACCGAGGCGGTGAACTGAAAGCTTAATTCGCGACAAAACATTTCCCTGGAATAATCCAAAAGTTCCAGTCAAAAAAAGGAGGCGTTGGGCATGAAGGCGGTCATTAAGGTCGGGATTATCGGCGTCGGGCGCGGGATAAGTTTTTATCGGAGCGCGGCGCAATGCGGGATGAAGCTGGTGGCGCTTTGCGATCGCTGGGAATCCAAGCTGCGGCAATATCGCGAGCACCTGGGTATCGCCACCTATGCCGATTACGACGCGTTTCTGGAACATGACATGGATGCCGTAATCCTGGCGAATAATTTCCACCAGCATGCGCCGTTCGCCATCAAGGCGCTGGAGGCCGGATTTCACGTTATGAGTGAAATCGGCTCCTGCGGCACACCGGCCGAGGGCGTGGCCCTGGCGCGGGCGGTCGAGAAAAGCGGCCGGATTTACATGTGCGGTGAAAATGTTCCCTATGCCGCGATCTATCAGGAAATGCAGCGCCTGTTCGGCGAAGGGTTCATCGGCCGGTTTCTCTACGGCGAGGGCGAATACGTCCATCCCACGGATGCCTGGAAAAGCAACTGGCTGGCGCCGCGGGCGGATCACTGGCGCAAATGGATTCCGGCCACTTACTATTGCATGCAGTCCCTCGGGCCGATCATGTACGTCACCGGCGCCCGTCCTGTAAAAGTCAACGGGTTCTTGGTGCCGCGCGTGCGGGAGGGAGACCCGCATGGCGCCATGTCATCGTCGAAATCCGACGGGGTCGGCATGATGGTCTGCGGCATGGACAACGGAGCGATGGTCAAGTTGCTGCAGAGTTTCGGCCCGGGCGGATTGGGCGCCGGTCATCATCATTTGTCAATTTTCGGCAACAAGGGGTTGATGGAAAAAGCCAATGACGGTTCCGGCCGTCTGCTGTTGCGGCAGGAAGCCTGGCATGCGGCCGGCGGCCAGAAGTTGGACCAAGCATACGTGCCGGAGTTTGCCGCTTTCCGCGCAGAGGCGTCCAAAACCGGCCATCAAGGCGCTGATTTCTTCGTTGATCATACTTTTGCTGAAGCAATCCGGCGGCAGGAACAACCGTTTTTTGACGTCTATCGCGGCATTGAAATGAGCCTTGTCGGCATCCTGGCATACCGCTCCGGCTTGCAGGGCGGTATGCCATTGGAAATACCCGACCTCCGGCAGGAATCCGCGCGGCAAAAATACGCGCAGGATGATTGGACGCCGGACCCGGAGAAACGCAAACCCGGCCAGCCGTTTTCGAGCATGCTGGGAGACATCCAACCTTCCGCCGCAGCGGAGAAATATGCGGCTTTGGTCAGGGAGGCAAACGAAAAACATTGGTCCGGCCGGCCATGGAAACATTACAACATAGATTTCTCGGTGACAGGGGAATATGGCCCGGAACACATGCAAAAACTGGCCGCGCTTAAGTCCCTGGAATTCCAATAGCATCGGGAACGGAATCGCATTGACAATCCCGGCGTGGTCGGCATATTATTAAATTGGTTGTGATAATCAAGGGAGGCGGCAATGAACACATTGTGTCAGGCGGCAGCTGTTATTTTACGGCGCTGGCGCGTACCGGCAACATGCTGCATGATGCTGGCGGCGGCAGGGTTGCAGGCGGAAACATATTACCCGAATTTTGCACGAAAAACATGAAATAAAGCTGGAAGGCCATCTGGGGACCGCGGTAGTATTGGTTGAGATCAAAAACGCCCAAACTACACGGAGATCACCCAGATGGTTACACAAGATAATGCCTGCAAACGG
>JAXGSX010000123.1:0-10356 GCA_040775225.1 Kiritimatiellia bacterium
CGGATGGCCGCGGCGGCCGCGGCGGGTATGACCTGGCGGTTTCCGCGCTGGTGCCTTACAAGCGCTTGGACCTGGCGGTGCGGGCCTATGCCCGCTCCGGCGCCCCTTTAAAAATCGCCGGCGCCGGCACGGAATACCGCGCCCTGCGGGATTTGGCCGGCGCCAGCCGCAATATTGAGTTCCTGGGCCGCGTGCCGGACGCAGCCTTGCTGGAGTTATACCGCGGCTGCCGCGCTTTGATTTTCCCGGGCGAGGAAGATTTCGGGTTGGTGCCGGTGGAAGCCCAGGCTTGCGGCCGGCCGGTAGTGGCCTTCAGCAAAGGCGGCGCGGCGGAAACTGTGGCGGACGGCCTGACCGGAGTTTTTTTCCGCGAACAAACGCCCGAGTCGCTGCAGGCTGCCGTGCAAAAACACGCCAAAATACAGTGGGATTCTAACGCCATCCGCCGCCATGCAGAGCAATTCGGCGAAGCGCAGTTTAGCGCCGGCATCCGCCGCAGCATTCAGGCGGTCATGACCGGCCCTCCGTCCGCCGGCGCCAGGCTGCGGCGGTGAATATTTTAAACATAAGGCGGAACAAGGCAGCGCAGGAACACTCTCCCAAACTCACACGCCCGCATACGCCCACATTTTAATTTCCCACTGGCCCTTTTGCGATCTTTGGTTTAAATGCCGATTGCCGCCTATGCGTCCCATATTGCAGGCCAGGGACCCGGTTCAGGTCTTGAGCAGCGCATTGATCGAGGCGGCGGCGCGCCGTCCTTCGCCCATGGCCAGGATCACCGTTGCGGCCCCCAGCACGATATCGCCGCCGGCAAACACCCGGGGAATGGAAGTCTGTCCGTTTTCATCCACGATGATATTGCCCCACTTGGTGGTTTGCAGCCCCGGGGTGGTCTGTTTGATCAGCGGGTTGGAATCGTTGCCGATGGCGACGATGACCGCATCAACATCCATCATGAATTCACTGCCCTTGATTTCCACCGGGCGGCGCCGGCCGGAACTGTCGGGCTCGCCCAGTTCATAGCGCAGGCATTCCATGCCGGTCACCAGGCCATATTCGTCGCCGCGGATGCTCTTGGCGTTCTGCAGCAGGTGGAATATGACACCTTCTTCCCTGGCATGGGCGACTTCTTCCACGCGCGCGGGCATTTCTTTTTCCGTGCGCCGGTAAACAATGCGCACTTCTTCCGCGCCCAGGCGCACGGCGGTGCGAGCGGCGTCCATGGCAACGTTGCCGCCGCCCAGGACGGCAACCTTGCGCGACCGGAAAATGGGGGTGTCGGCGTGTTCCGTGTCGTAGGCGCGCATCAGGTTGGCGCGCGTCAGGTATTCGTTGGCTGAAAAAACGCCCACCAGGTTTTCGACGGGAATGTTCATGAATTTCGGCAGCCCGGCGCCCGTGCCGATGAAGGCCGCGTCATACCCATCCTTGTCAAGCAGATCATTCAGCGTGCGGGTGCGTCCGACAACAAAATTGGTCAGGATTTTGACGCCCATGGCGCGGAGGGTGTTGATTTCGTCCTCCACGATCTGCTTGGGCAGGCGGAATTCCGGAATGCCGTAGAGCAGCACCCCGCCCGGCTTGTGAAAGGCCTCGAACATGGTCACGGCATGGCCCGCGCGGCGCACGTCGGCGGCTACGGTGATGCTGGCCGGACCGCTGCCGATGACGGCGACCTTGCGGCCGGTATCCGGCTGGACGGCCGGGATATCGCGCCGGCCATGGGCGCTTCCCCAATCGGCGACGAAACGTTCCAGGCGTCCGATGGCGACAGCCCGGTTAACGTCCTTGAGCGAGCGGCCGACGGTGCAGGGCGCCTGGCACTGGGTCTCCTGCGGGCAGACCCGGCCGCACACCGCGGGCAGGAGGCTGTTGCGCTTGATGATGTCAATCGCAGACTGGAAATCGCCGTCGGCGGCGGCCCGGACAAACCCGGGTATGTCAATCCGCACCGGGCAGCCGGCGACGCATGGGGCGTTTTTGCATTGCAGGCAGCGCAGGGCTTCCACGCGCGCCTGTTCGGGCGAGAAGCCCAGCGCGACTTCCTGGATGTTTTGGCGGCGGATGGCCGGGTTTTGCGCCGGCATGATTTGCGAAGGTATCGCCAGGCGATCCCTGGGCTTTAGCGGCCGGCCCAGCGCTGCCAGGCGTTCCAATTCGCGGCGGGCTTCCGCCGCCAGTTCTCCAGGTGTTTTATGCATAGGACTATGGTTTCAGTGTGTTAAGGTTTTAAAGTGTTCGGGCCTAAAGGTGAGAAAATTTCAAAAGCTGACTTTTGGAAGAGAATCATTTGAATTTTTAAGATAACGTCTCGATGGCGGCGGCCGGGCGCTTCAATTCCGCTGCTGATGGCGCGCTCTGATATTTCTCAGCATTATTGCGCCCGCAGCGCTTCATCCAGATGGCATTTATGGTGCGCGGCTTCCTCCTGAGGCCGGTAGGCCTTGAGACGCTGCATCATGTTGTCGAAATCAACCTGGTGGCCGTCGAATTCCGGCCCGTCCACGCAGACGAATTTGGTTTCGCCGCCGACAGTGACCCGGCATCCGCCGCACATGCCCGTGCCGTCCACCATGATCGTGTTTAACGACACCAGCGTGCGGACCTTGAAGGGGCGGGTAGTCTCGGCGCAGAATTTCATCATGATCGGCGGACCAATTGCCACCGCCAGGTCGGGCGGCGGCGCGCGGCGGCAGATTTCAGCAAGCGGCTCGGTGACGAGCCCCTTGCGGCCCTGGCTGCCGTCGTCGGTGCAGATGATGATTTCGTCGGCCAGGGCGGTCATTTCCTTTTCCAGGATTATCAGGTTGCGGGTGCGCGCGCCCAGGATCAGGATCAGGCGGTTGCCGGCTTCTTTCATGGCCCGGGCGATGGGGTGGAGCGGGGCGACGCCGATGCCGCCGCCGATGCCGACGACCGTGCCGAATTTTTCGATATGCGTGGGACGTCCCAGCGGGCCGAGCAGGTTGGCGATGCAGGCGCCTGCCGGCAAATCCGCCAGCAGGTGGGTGGTGCGGCCGACCGTCTGGAAGATGAGGGCGATGGTGCCCTTGCGCTCGTCGTAATCGGCGATTGTCAGCGGAATGCGCTCGCCGAAATTAGTGTCCAATTGAACAATCACAAACTGGCCGGGCCGGCGCGCGGCGGCGATCAGCGGCGCCTCCACGTCAATGCGGAAAACTTCGGCGGACAGTTGCTGTTTGGCGATAATTTTATTCATGTTGAAACAATGGTTGCCGCCGGCGCGTTTAAGCGCGCGCCGGGCCGGGTCAAAGAACCCAATTATTTGCCAGATTTCCACCGCTCCGTCAATGATATTCTGCTTTTGATTTTTTGACTTTTACTGCCGCGCAATTTGTTGTAAAATTTCCTTCATGTAAACAGGCTGCGGCAGTGCGCTGGCCGGTCTGCCCGCCAGCCACCGACGCCATGGACATTAACCACAGAGGGGGGAACCGATGCAAATGATTAAAATAACCGAGGGAGTGTTTTACGCCGGAGCAGCCGATTGGGACCGCCGCCTGTTCGATTCCTTGATTCCGCTGCCGGACGGCACCAGTTACAACGCCTATCTGGTGCGCGGTAAATCGCGCACGGCGCTGATTGACGCGGTGGATCCGGCCAAGTGGGATCAATTGCGGGAGCGCTTGGCGGACGTGCCGAAAGTGGACTTCGTGGTGGTCAACCATGTCGAGCAGGATCATTCCGGCTCCGTGCCGATGGTGCTGGACAGGTACCCGGATGCCGTGATTTTAACTTCCGCCAAGGCCCGCGGCATGCTGGTGGACCATCTGGATATCCCCGAGGCGCGCATCCGTGTGGTCAAGGACGGCGAAAGCGTGGACCTCGGGGGCAGGACCATGCAGTTTTTCTCCATGCCGTGGGTGCATTGGCCGGAAACCATTGTCACCTGGCTGCCGGAAGACCGGATCCTGTTCAGTTGCGACCTGTTCGGATCCCACCTGGCCACAACCGATCTTTACGTCCGTGATGAAGGCCTGGTTTACGAGGCCGCCCAGCGTTATTACGCGGAAATCATGATGCCTTTCCGCACGGTGATCAAGGGCCACCTTGACAAGCTTGACAAGTTGGACATTGCCGCCATCGCGCCCAGCCACGGCCCGCTTTACCAGCGGCCGCGTTTCATCATGGACGCTTATCGCGATTGGGTGAGCGGCACGCCGCACAATTCCGTCGTGTTGCCTTTCATTTCCATGCATGGCAGCACCGCCCTGATGGCGGCGCGGTTGACAGAATCGCTCCGCGAGCAGGGCGTGCGGGTGCAACCGTTCAACCTGGCGGTGACGGATATCGGCAAGCTGGCGATATCCCTGGTCAACGCCGGAACCATAGTGGTGGGCACGCCCACGGTGCATCTGGGGGCTCATCCGGCGGCGTATTATGCCGCGCGCCTGGCGGTAGCGCTCAAGCCTAAAATGCGGTTCGCCGGACTGATCGGCTCTTACGGGTGGAACAGCCGGGCGGCGGAGCAGATAGTGGAACTCTGCCAGGGCTTGAAACTGGAATTGCTGGAACCCGTGATCTGCCGCGGCCTGCCGCGCGCGGACGATTACGCCGCGCTGGACAAACTGGCCGCCGCCATTGCCGACCGCCACCGTCGCGAAAATTTCACCGCGTGACCGACGCCGGCACGGACGCGCCGTCGCGGTCTATTTCACCGGCGCGCCGTCGGGAATTTCGCCGTCCACGGTGACCAGGCGCAGCTGCCCGCCGTGTGAAGCCGCCAGCAGCATGCCCTGCGATTCGACGCCGCGGATGCGCGCGGGCTTGAGGTTGGCTACGATGACGATGGTTTTGCCGGGCAGGGTGTCCGGCTGGTAATGCTGGGCGATGCCCGCCACCAGTTGCCGCGTTTCCGCGCCGACCTGGATTTGCAGGCGCAGGAGCCGGTCCGCGCCGGCCACTGGCTCGGCGGCCAGGATGCGCGCGGTGCGCAATTCCAGTTTGGCGAAGTCGGCGTATTCCGCCAGGCCTGCACTTTCCGCCGGCTTGGGGGCGGCCGGCCGCGTCTTGGCGGACGGCTGGGCGGCCGACTGTGCCGCGGGCGGTTTGGGCGCGGCGGCGTTGATGCGGGGAAACAGGATGGGCGTCTCGGGCAGGCGGATGCCGCCCGGCAGTTTGCCCCAGACGATCAAATCCTTCAGGACGGGCGGGGCATCGGCGTTCAAACCCAGCGCGGCGCGCAACGCGGTGGTTTTGCCGGGCATTACGGGGGAGAGCAGGCCGGCGGCAATGCGCAGGATTTCCGCGGCGTGATATAACGTCGTATGCAGGGCCGCCGCATCATTTTGTTTTGCCAGCGTCCAGGGCTGGCGTTTTTCCAGGTAGCGATTGGCTTCCCGCACCATGCCGGTGACTTCCGCCAGCGCGAGGTCCAGGCGCATGTCATCCAGGTGTTCGAACAGCCGCCGCGCGGCATTTCCCGCGACGGCGCGCAGCGCGGCTTCTTCCGATCCGTCCGCTCCCGCCGCCGGCGCCGGAATCATGCCGCCACAGTAGCTGTTGATCAACTTGGCCGTCCGGCTCAGCAGATTGCCCAGGTCGTTCGCCAGGTCGGCGTTATAGCGGCGGATAAAAGCCTCTTCCGTGAAATTGCAATCCTGGCCGAGGGTCATTTCGGCCATCAGGAAATAGCGGAAAGGGTCGGCGCCGTACTTTTCAATCATATCCATGGGGTTGACCGCATTGCCGGCGGATTTGCTCATCTTGGAATTGCCGGTCAGCCACCAGCCGTGGGCGAAGACCGTCTGCGGCTGCGGCAACCCCATCGCCTGGAGCATGGTCGGCCAATAGACGGTATGCGTGATCAGAATGTCCTTGCCGATCAGGTGGCACGTTGCCGGCCACCACTGTTTGAAAGCCTGCTCGTCGGACAGGTACCCGACCGCGCTGATATAATTGATCAGGGCGTCAAACCAGACATAAGTCACGTAATCCCGGTCAAACGGCAGTTCGATGCCCCAACTCAAGCGGGTTTTAGGGCGGGAGATGCACAGGTCGTTGAGCGGTTTTTGCAGGAATCCCAGGGTTTCATTGCGGCGGAAGTCCGGCTGAATGAAACCGGGGTTTTGGCGGATGTAATCCAGGAGCCACTCCTGGTAAGCGCTCATCTTGAAAAAATAATTGCTTTCGGATATCCGTTCCAGTTCCCGGCCGCAATCGGCGCACTGGGGCGAGCCCTGGTCGCTGTCGGGATAAAAACGCTCGCAGGGCACGCAATACCAGCCTTCATAGCGCGCCTTGTAAATCTGGCCGCGCGCATGCAAGTCCGCCAGAATCCGCTGCACGACGCGCGTGTGACGCGGTTCGGTGGTGCGGATGAAATCATCATGCCGGATGCCCAGCCGGCGCCAGAGTTCCTGGAAGCGCACGACCGTCCGGTCGGCATGTTCCTGGGGGGTGATGCCGGCTTGCGCGGCGGCGCGCTGGACTTTCTGGCCGTGCTCGTCCGTGCCGGTAAGGAAGCGGGTGGGGCGGCCGCGCATCCGCTGGAATTGCGCCAGGGTGTCAGCCAGGATGGTGGTGTAAGCATGGCCGATGTGCGGCCGGTCGTTCACGTAATAAATCGGCGTGGTAATATAGAAATGCTGGTCGGGCATCTTTTCCCCCATGCTTGATGCGCCGCCCGGGCCGGCCGGGCGGCAATGAAACTCTCCGGCACAGAAAATATGCGAATATCCGGCAAATGCCAAGTAAAAACAGTTTGACGCGGGGCGCAAGTCCGGCTAGATTATGACCTCGCTTTGTCCGGCAGCCGGAAACAACTCCCGGGGGAATTCACAACATGATGTTTATTGCAAAGTTCAACGCCCTGATCCGCAACCGCTGGCTCTGGGGCGCGTTCGCTTTTCTGGTGGTGATTTCGTTTGTCGGCTGGGGCACGCAAAGCGTGGGTCCGCGCGAGGAAACCCATAAAATCGGCAAGCTGGAAGACGGCCCGGTGCGGGCGGAAGATTTCCAGGATGCCTGGTTTAACGCCTACGTGGCGACTTCGCTGATGATCGGCCGGCCCATGATGGTGAATCCCCGTACCGACCAGGCCTTGAAAAAACTGGCCTGGCGGCGGTTGGCGGCGGCGCGCAAGGCCCGGGCGGCGGGTTGGAGCGTGTCGGATGCGGAAGTCGCGGCGCTGATCCAGCAGCAGCCTCAATTCCAGAATGAAGGCCGGTTTGATCATGCCCGTTACCAGGCTTTCCTCCAGAATTTCCTGGGCGGCATGTCCCTCTCGCCCGTGCAATTCGAACGCTACCTCAAGAATGAAATTCTGCTTAACAAGGCGCGGCAGATGCTGGCGCCGCAGGTATGGGTGGCCCCGCTGGAAGTGGAACAGGTTTTCCATCAGTTGTATGACGAATTGAAGGTGAGCTACGCCATCCTCAGCCAGTCCAACCTGAATTACGCCGTGGATGTCGCCGCGGAAGAAGCCCGCGCTTACTTCGACGCGCACCGGGAAGAATTCATGATTCCGGAAAAGGTGCGGGTGCGATACGCCGTGATTCCGATGGCGCCGGCGGCGGGCGACCTGGACGATGCGGCCCTAAAGGAATATTACGACGAGCATATCGAAGATTTCACCGTCCGCGACACCAACGACTGGATGAATGCCGAGCCGTTTGAAAACGTGCGCGAGCAGATACGGCGGACGCTGATGCGCCAGCGCGCCGATGAATCCGCGGCGGAGCGTGCCGCGGAATTCGAAGTGGCCCTCGCCCCTGACCGCCAGGGACAAGCCCTGGATTTTGAAGCGGCGGCGGCGAAGGCCGGGCTGGAAGTGCGGCTGACGGATTATTTTGCGGAGGATGAGCTCCTGCCGGAGCCGCCTGCCGGGCTGGAATTCAACCGCGCGGCTTTCGAACTGCGGAAAACCCCGGAAGAGTATTTCAGCCGGCCGGTGAAAGGCGCTGACGCATATTATGTCCTGGCTCTGGACGATCGCCGCGATGCGCGTCTGCCGGAGTACGAAGAAGCGCGCTACGCCGTATTCCCTGCGGCGCGCGCGCAGGCCATGGCGGATGAATTGCGCCGCCTGGCCGTGGAAATCCTGGAGGCGGCGCGTGCCGCCCGCACGGCCGGCCGCCCCCTGGCGGCAGTCTTCGCCGGCTATGGCGTGGAGCTGTGCGAGCCTCCCGCTTTCGCCCTGCAGACTGGCCTCGAAGGCGTGCTGGAAGACGAGGGCGAAGATTTCCAGCTTGTATTGCGCGAGATCATGAAGCGCGAGCCGGGCGAATTGACCGGCTTGGTGGAAATTCCGGGCGGTTACGCCATTGGCTGCCTGGTTGAGCGCCGGCCGGCTGATCCGGCCTTGTTGGCGTCCATCCGATCCGAATTGACCGGTTATATCCGCAAGCGCCGGGATGAACTGGTGTTTAACGAATGGCAGAATTACTTGGTGAGCCGGGCGGAAATTCACAACCTGAAGTCGGACGCTGAAATGGCCGAACTGGAAGCGCAGGAAAGCGAAGCGGCGGATGACGGCGAGGCGGAAACGGATGAGGAGGTTGCGGAACCATCCGCCGCCGCCGGGGACGCCGCGCCGCCGGCCGGGGCCGATGCCGCCGTTCAGCCTCCCGCCGCGGACGGTCAATAGCCATGGCCGGCATCATGCCTGCCTTGGCCACGACGGTAACCAGCCATGCTACAAGACCCGCCGCGAGCGGCGCGTCCGGCGCTGGCGCCGGTACCGGCACAACATGGCGATAAAGCGCAGCGTGTCGCGCATGGGATTGATTTTGCTCTTTTCGTCACGGTAGATCACGGCAATGGGGACGGCGTCAATCCGGATGCCGCGGGCGGCCACATGCAGGAGAATTTCCGACTCGGCGGCATAGCGCGTGGATTCCGCGGAGATGAACGGGATTTCGTCGCAGCGGTACAGGCGGAACCCGCATTGGGTGTCGGGCCCGTATTGGCGCATGTCCCGGCTTAACAGCCAACTCATGCAGCGGTTGGTCAATTTGCGCGCCAGGGGCATGTTGCCGGCGCCGCCCATGCGGTTGCCGATCAGCACCGGAATGCCGGTGCGGCAGTAGGCTTCAATGAAAGCCGGCAGATCATCCGGATCATGCTGTCCGTCGGCATCCATGGTGACCAGGTAATCGAAATGATTATCCCGCGCGTACTTGAACCCGGTGTTCAACGCCACGCCTTTGCCCCGATTGTGTTCGTGCCGGATAACTTCCGCGCCGGCGGCGGCCGCTTCCGCCGCGGTGCGGTCGGCAGAGCCGTCGTCCACCACGACGACATCGGCGACATGCCGGCGGATGCGGCGCACTACTTCGCCGATGCGCTGTGCTTCCATGAACGCCGGCACCACCACGCAGCAACGCTGGCGGCTGCGGGGATTGTCTTGCGCGGTCATTTTGCTTCCTTTCTCCAGAATTCGTCAAACATGAACCATTGCAGCGGATTCTGGCCGATTTCCGACTGTAAAATATCACGGATGCATTGCCGGAGCTCTTCCACGGACCGGCAGGCGGAAGGCAGCACCGGCGGATAAAACCGCATCAGGAACCGGTCGTCCGGTTTGCGCGAGATAAAGATCGGCAGCACCGGCGCGCCGATGCGCATCGCCAGTCGCGCCGGCCCGCTGGGCAGCAGTGCCGGCGCCCCAAAGAATTCGATGGGCTGATGGTGCGGGCTGAAATCGCGATCGGCCAGCATGGCGGCCATGCCCTGCTTTTGCAGCACCTGGATGACGCTGCGGGCGGCCCGGCCCAGGGCGATGCCGTGGATGCCGCGTCCGGCGCGGTGCTGCTGGAAGAGACGATTGACGCTGTGGGCGCTTTCCGGCTGGAAAACGGCGGAAAGGCGGTAGCCCAGGGCCGTCATGATGGAGCCGCCCAACTCCCAGTTCCCGAAATGCGCGGTGATGATGATCACGCCCTTGCCGTGGGCGCGGGCTTGCTCCAGGAAATCGAAGTTTTCCATGTCCACCAGGCGGCGGACATCTTCGGGGCGCATCCGGGCGAACCGGAAAAAATCAACCAGGTACTTGCCGAAGTGCTCGAAATTCAGGCGGACCATGCGCGCCAACTGCCGGGGCGCGGGTTGGCGGCCCAGGAAACTCAGTATCTGGCGTAAGTTTTCCCGTACAGCCAGGCGGCCCTTGCGGTCGCAAAGGTAAAAACAATCGGCAATGCGCATGCCCATCCAGTAGGCGAAGGGATGCGGCAGCTTGCGGCTGATGAACTGCGCCAAACGGTAGGGAATATATAAATTCATTTGCCCGGCGTACTTTCCGTCCATACCCTTGATAGGTTCGCGCCGCTATTTCACGCTGTAATCCCGGGCATCATAACTTAAACGCCCGCGGCTGGCAAGCATTGGCGTCGC
>JAXGSX010000124.1:0-10264 GCA_040775225.1 Kiritimatiellia bacterium
CGGCAGGAACCCCGCACGCCGGTAATACAGGATGCTGGTGGGATTGCGGCGTTTTGAGAGTTTGGACTTGTCCGGGTTGCGCAGGAGGGGGAGGTGGATGAATTCCGGAGGGGTCCAGCCGAAAGCCCGGTACAGCAGGAGATGCTTGGGTAGTGAACTCAGCCATTCCTCGCCGCGGATGACATGGGAGATGGCCATCAAGTGATCGTCCACGACATTGGCCAGATGATAAGTCGGGTAGCCGTCAGATTTCAGCAGGACCTGGTGATCCACTTTCACCCAGGGAATCCGGATTTCTCCCCGCAGCCGGTCGCGCATCACGCATTCGCCGTCGGCCGGGACGCGCAGGCGGATGACGTGCGGTTCCCCGGCTGCCATCCGGCGCGCGGCATCCGACGGCGCCAGCCCGGCGCATAATCCGTCATACCCTGCATTGTCGGCGCCGGCCTGGGACCGCCGCAGTTCCGCCAGTCTTTCGGCCGTGCAAAAACAGGGATAAACCGCGCCGGCATCCAGCAGCCGGCGGCTGTGTTCGAGGTAAATCGGGGTGCGCTCGCTCTGGCGATAGGGCGCATGCGGGCCGCCGCAATCGGGGCCTTCATCCCAGGGAATGCCCAGCCAGCGCAGCGAGTCCAGAATGGCCTGTTCCGATTCGGCGGTGGAACGCGCCTGGTCGGTGTCTTCCACCCGCAGGATGAAGCGGCCGCCATGCCGTTTGGCGAAGGCGTAATTGAACAGGGCCATGAAGGCCGTGCCGATATGGGGGGCGCCGGTAGGCGAAGGCGCCACCCGGGTTCGGACAGTCATCTGGTCATGCGGTGCATGCATAAGGCGCGCTGAAAACAAAGGCGCCGCCGGGCAAAGCCTTGCAAATCAGGCAAATCGCTGCGCGGAACTGGTTATTTGGCCGGAGCGGCCGGCGCATCGGCGGGAGCGGCGGCCGGCGCCGGCGAGGCCTCATCCTTGGCTTCTTCTTTGGGCGCGGGCGCGGCTTCCGTCTTGTCCGGTTCCGTCCCCGCCGCCGGCGCCGGCTCGGCCGTGGTTGCCGGGGCGGCTTCCGCCGGTTTGGCGGCGGCGATGGTTTCCACGTTCTTCACGGTAATCCAGCGCCGGTTCTGGTCGTCAAAACTGAAGGTCCCGGAAACGCGCACCTTGCTGCCGTCCATGGTTTCCAACTGTTTGCCCGCTTCATCCAGGGTGATTTCATAACTGGTGACAACCAGGCGGATGGCCGTTGCCTTGCCGTCCTTGTCTTTGACGACATTGACCACGCCGGTTTTACGCACGTCAAAAGGAATCTTCTGGTCGGAGCTGCCGGCGGCGGCTTCCTGGGCGCGGCCCGCGGCGCAGGTTAACAGGATGGCGGCGGCGCTGATGATCGTGGCGGAGATACGCATATAAGGCTCCTTGTTGATTAATGTTTGCTTGACGGTTGCCTGAACGATTGGGCCGGAAATTCCGGCAAAATCAGAAAGCAGTATAACTTATTTGCCCTCCGCGTCAATCAGGATTGTTGCGGATGGCGAATAATTTTAATCCGGCTGCAGCGCCAAAAAAAGGCATAGCCGGAACGGAAACCGTTCCGGGTATGCCTTTAAACTGCGGGGACGGCTGAGTTTATTGGAGCGCCGCGATAACCCCGGCCATCCTCGCTGCGTTTGCCGGCATCGGTCACGGCCGGCAAATTCCTGCCGCACAATGCCGCAACACCCCTGTCCGGCGGGAATTTTTACTTGGAATGTATCTTCAGCATGGTATCCAGGTCTTCCATTTCCGCCTGGAGGTCTTCCTCGTGTTCCACCTCGTCCTGCAGAATCTGAAGGACGGTGTTGTATGTGACCGGGTCTTTGCCCATGGTCAGGTTGAGCAGTTTGCGGTAGGTCATGATCGCGCATTGCTCGCCGGCAATGTTCTGCTCCAGCACCTTTTTGACAAACGGATCGTCCGGGGCGTCATAACCGCAGTTGGTTTGCTTATACCATTCCTCGGGTTTGGTAATCGGCGTTCCGCCCAGTTGCAGAATACGCATCGCCAGCATGTCGGCATGCCGGAGTTCATCAGTGGCGTGCTGGGTCAATTCCGCGATTACGGCTTCCTTCATCGGTCCCTTGATGACCTTGGCGCCCACCCAGTACTGGTAATAAGCCAGCCATTCATCGGCAAAAGCCTTGTTCAACACCTTCACCAGCTGCGCGACATCCATATCAACTATTTCTCTGCCCTTGGTTCCCATGGCTTTATCCTTTCCTGTTGGTGTTTTCCGCAACCGCGATCATCGGTTTATTGCAGCAGACCAGCTGACCGCCGCCGGCTTCCAGCACCTGGACGACATTGCCGCAGATTTCGCAGCGCCAGACTTCGCCGGCTTTTTTTACCGCCTCAAGTTTGCACGCCATATTGTGGTTGTTCCTTTATGTTATGTGTCACCCGTTGGGGCTTTTGCCGCCGCGCCTTTGCCCGGGGTGATCGCTGGTGATACTAAATAATAATTATTATTGTTACAAGCAAAATATCGAGGCCGGCAGAATTTGCGGTCTTCACTGCCGGGCGGCCTCCCGGGTCTGGCAATGGGAGCAAAGTCCCCGGAACTCGATGTGCACCCGATCAATCCGGCCGAGCCGGGCGAGTTCGCGCGGCGCCTGGAACCGGTCCAGGACGGGACAATGGCAATCAACAATCCGGCCGCAATACGAACAAACAAAGTGGTGGTGGCTGGATGTATTGGCGTCATACCGGGCGCGGTCGTTAAAGGTAGCCACGCGGAAGACATCGCCGTTATCCTCGAAGACCCGCAAAGTCCGGTAAACCGTATCCAGGGAAATTGCCGGCAGGCGCTTGCGCACCTTGCGAAAGATGGTCTCAGCGTCGGGATGTTCTTTCGTCTTTAAAAGTTCGCGCATAATTTCCCGGCGTTGGTTGGTGGCTTTGAGGCCTTTTTTGCGGCAAGCCCTGACAAAATGATCGGCGCTTTTTTTTGTGATGTTTTTCACGTTAAGCTTTAAAAAACAACCATGTGAATAACTTTTGCCACAATAACACCTGAAACAAAAAAGTCAAGAACGCGATTTCTCCGCGTGGAGTTGCGCCGGGCTTTTGACCGACAAGCCGTTCGGCAGAATACATGGCGAGCCCTCGGCGCAGCTGTATTGCCTGGCGGGTGCGTTGACATTTGAATGCATTTGTGATACACAAATCCGGCGCATTACAATGTTATGCAAACAGAATCCCAAAGCGGCCATCCTGCAATTTTACGGGTCTGCCCGGCGCAGATTGAAGTGACCCCGGGGCGCCCGGCGGAGAATACCGAACGCATGCTGGCCGTCATGGCTCAGGCGCGGGACGCCGGGGCGGAACTGGTGGTTTTCCCCGAGTTGGCGATTCCCGGGTACCTGTTGGGCGATGCCTGGGAACAGCCGGCGTTTCTGCGCGAATGCGCCGTCTGCGGCGAACGCATCCGGGCGGCGGCGCGCGGATTGGCCGTTGTTTTCGGCAATGTTGCGGTGGACTGGCGGAAGCGGAACGAAGACGGGCGTCCCCGGAAGTACAACGCTTTGTTTACGGCGGTTGAGGGCGCATTTCACGGTCCGGCCGGCGGTCCGTATCCGTTTGTCATCAAGACGCTCATGCCCAATTACCGTGAATTTGACGACAGCCGCCATTTTTACGATCTGCGCAAGCTGGCGCAGGAACGGGATGCAGCCCCGGCGGAATTCGTCGCCCCCGTGCCGGCCGGCCGGGTTAAAATCGGGTGCGTCTTATGCGAAGATGCCTGGGACGCCGATTATCATTTCGCTCCCCTGGCGGCCTTGCGCGCGCATGCGCCGGATTTGTATGTTAACTGCAGTTGTTCGCCTTTCACCCGGGGCAAGGCCGGCAAGCGCCGGCGCGTTTTTGCCGCCCACGCGGCCCGGGTGGGACGGCCCCTGATCTGCGTCAACGCGCTTGGCATGCAGAACATCGGCAAGACGGTGTACATGTTTGACGGAGCTTCCGCGGCATACGACGGCGCAGAGCGCGAAATCCTCCTGCCCGCTTTTGAACCCGCCGCGCCGGTGCTGGATATCCCCCTCGACGGCCGGCCATTCGGCGCGCCGCCGCCGCCGCCGGCCGGCGATGACACGCCGGAGGTTTGCCGGGCGCTGCTGGACGGCGCGCGGCGCTTGCTGGAGCGCTGCGGAATTGAACGCGTGGTGGTCGGGCTTTCCGGCGGGATTGATTCGGCCGTGGCGGCCGCGCTGTACCGGCGGATTCTGCCGCCGGAACGGCTGCTGGCGGTCAACCTGCCTTCCCGGCACAATTCCAGTACCACCATTAATTTGGCGCGGCGGACTGCCGCCAATCTTGGCTGCCTCTACGCCGAAATACCGATTGACGAAAGCGTGGAACTGACGGTGCAACAACTTAACGGACTGCGCGTCGCCAGCGCGGATGGGGCCCTGCGCCGGGAATTGCGCCTGAGTGATAGCCTGGTGGAAAATATCCAGGCGCGGGACCGTTCGGCGCGGGTCCTGGCGGCCGTGGCGGCGGCATTCGGCGGCGTTTTCACCTGCAACGCCAACAAGACGGAAGCTGCGGTAGGCTATACCACCCTGTACGGCGACCTGGGCGGGTTCCTGGCATTGCTGGGCGATCTTTGGAAAGGCGATGTGTACCGGCTGGGCCGGTATCTCAACCGCGAAGTTTACCGCCGGGAAGCCATTCCGGAGGGATGCTTTGCCTTGAAACCCTCGGCGGAACTCAGCGCCGCCCAGGATGTTGACCGGGGATTGGGCGACCCCTTGAATTATCCCTATCACGACCGGTTGTTCGCCAGTTGGGTGGAACGCTGGGAACGGGCCGGCCCGGAAGAAAACCTGGAATGGTACCTTGCCGGCCGGCTGGAGGAGCAACTGGGCTTTGCCGGAGCCGTGCGGGAGATTTTTCCGGATGCCGCCGCCTTTGTGGCCGACCTGGAATACTGGTGGCGCCAGTTCCAGGGCATGGGCCTGGCCAAGCGCATCCAGGCCCCCCCGGTAATGGCGGTTACGCGGCGCGCCTTCGGGTTCGATTTCCGCGAGGCCCAGAACGGGCCGTGGTTCAGCGCCCGTTACCAGGAGCTCAAGCGGCGGGCGCTGGCAGCCAATCCCGGCGCGCCGGGCGGCGCGCGGCAATAGCGCGGAATTGATTTTTCATGGACACCGCCCAACCCGGAAGGTAGACTTGCCCGATTAAAGATTTGGTTGTTTATGAAACTATTGGATCGCTACGTTTTACGGCAGTTCATCACTCCGGTGTTTTATTGCCTGGTGACTTTTTGCATGGTGTTCGTCATCTTCGACCTGTTCGAGCACCTGTCGGATTTCATCGCGGCTCGCACTCCCCTGCCGGCGATCGGGCGGTATTATCTGTGCGTGCTGCCTTCCCTGGCGGTTTTCATTGTGCCGATTTCCTTGCTGTTGGGGCTGTTGTATGGCTTGTGGCAGATGACCCGCCATAATGAACTCACCGCCATGCGCGCCAGCGGCGTCGGACTCATGCGCATTGCGCTGCCGATGTTGCTGGTGGGGGCGGCAGCCAGCCTGCTGGTCAGCGCGCTGCAGGAACTGGTGGCGCCCGGGACCAGTTATTGGGCGGAGCAGTTCATTGTCCGCCAGGAACGCGGCGAGGATTTGTCCATGCGTTTTGCGTTCGATCTGCCGTATAAAAACGAACGCCATCACCGCATCTGGGCCATCCGCCGGTTCGATTTGATCAACCATGAAATGCAGGACGTCAAACTGGTGCAGCAGCGGGAAGACGGATCGGACGTGGAAACCATTCAGGCCGAGGAGGCCCGTTTTTACGACAACCGCTGGTGGTTTTTCGACGTCATGCTGCAAAAATACGATCTCTCCAATAATCCGCTCGGCCCGGCGGAAAAAGCGCCGCTGATGGAAATGCGGGAATTGACCGAAACCCCCGGCGATTTCGCCAACGAGGTGAAAAACCCCATTTTTCTTTCGTCCTGGGAGTTGTGGAAATTTGTGCGGTCGCACCGCAATTTGTCCGAAAAAACCCAGGCGCGCTACATGGTGGACATGCATGCCCGCCTGGCGATGCCCTGGACCTGCCTGGTGGTGGTATTGTTCGGTCTGCCCTTCGGCATCCATACCGCGCGGCAGGGCGCCTTCGCGGGGATGATCCTGGCGCTGATGACTTTTTTCGGTTATTACATCATCATGATGTTGAGCCAATGGATGGGCAAACAGGAAGCGCTGCCGCCCTTGTTATCCGCCTGGTTGCCGAACGCGGTTTTCCTGGCGCTGGGTCTGGTGCTGATGCGCAAGGTGCGCTAGCATGCATGTACTGGTAGCTCCAAATAGTTTCAAGAATTGCCTGGACGCCGGCGCCGTGGCGCAGGCCATGGCGCGCGGAATCAAGGCTGCTGTTCCGGGGGCCAAGGTCGTGTGCCTGCCGCTGGCGGACGGCGGCGACGGGCTGGTGTCGTCCCTGGCCGGGTTGCCCGGCGCCGAAACGCGCGCGGCGGAGGTCCCCGGCCCCCTGGGCCGGCCGGTTAAGGCGGCCTGGCTGCGCCGGGGAGATTTGGCTGTCATTGAAATGGCCCAGGCTTCCGGCTTGCGGTTGCTGCGGCCGGAGGAATACGCGCCCTTGCGAGCCTCGACCAGCGGCGCCGGGGCGTTGGTCAGGGCGGCGCTGGATGCCGGGTGCCGGCGCATTGCCGTCGGCTTGGGCGGCAGTGCTACGGTGGACGGCGGCGCCGGCATGCTTTCGGCACTGGGTTTTGGCCTGCTTGACAAACGCGGCCGGACGATTCCGCCGGGCGGCGCCGGTTTGCTTTCGCTGGCGCGCATTGTCGCGGAAACGGCGGACGTTCGGCTGGCATCAACGCAGTTTACGGCACTGGCGGATGTGGACACCCCTTTGCTGGGACCGTCCGGCGCAGCGCTGGTTTTCGGGCCGCAGAAAGGGGCCAGTCCGGCGGAAGTGGAAGTGCTGGAACGCGGCTTGCAGCACTGGGCTGCGCTGCTGGAGCGGACTTTTGACGCAAAGGTTGGCGGCTTGGCCGGCGCCGGGGCAGCCGGCGGTTTGGGCGCGGCTTGTGCGGCCGCCTTGCGCGCGGAATTGCTGCCCGGCGCGCCATGGGTGGCGGAACAATGCGGCTTTGCCGAAGCTTTACGCCGGGCGGACTGGGTTCTGACAGGCGAGGGGCGGCTGGACGGGCAGACCGCGCGCGGCAAGGCGCCGGCTTACATTGCCCGGCAGGCCCGGGCGGCGGGCAAGCCGGTCGCGGCCCTCGGCGGCGTGATTGAGGCGGGTCTGGATTTAAGCCCGATCGGCATTCGCGTTTGCCGCCCGATTGCGCCGGCCGGCACGCCCGCGGAGGAATCCATCCGCCATGCCGCCGCCTACCTGGAACAGGCAGCCGCGAAGCTGGCCGCGGAATTCAAAGATCAACCTTCGGCATTAATGTAGATTTTTATGCCGAACAATCAACATGCAATATTCTTTTTATGCCGAACCCCGAACACTTTTCAACCAATGCCAACCTCAAACAACCGTTGAACTTGATTCAACCTCTGGCAACCCCGAACTCCGAACAATTTGAAAGAGACGCAACCCGGGAGGCAGACCATGTCTATTGTGCATGATATTTTAGCCAAGGCGGTGGCGGCCGGCGCTTCGGATGTGCATTTGAAACCGGACGAACCGCCTTTTTTCCGCGTGCATGGCGATTTGGCGGAAAGCGGTTTTCCGCGTATGAGCGTAGACGACATGAAATGCGCCGTGCTGGACATCATGCCGGAGCATCTGCGGGATAAGGGTTCGGCCGAGCCGGAGATGGATTTTGCCCATTTCGAAGAAGGCGTGGGCCGGTTCAGGGTGAACGTGTTTCTGGCGCGGCATATTCCGACCATTGCTTTCCGGCACGTGAAAACCGAAATCCCATCGGTAGATCAACTGCACCTGCCGCCGATGCTGGAAAAACTGGCGCTCAGCAACCGCGGCGTCATCATGGTTTGCGGCGCAACCAGTTCCGGCAAGTCCACCACCCTGGCCGCCATGATTCATTGCATCAACACCAGTCAGCGCGCACGGGTCATCACCGTCGAAGATCCAGTGGAATATGTTTTTCAGGATATTAAATCGGTCATCACCCAGCGCGAGGTGGGGCTGGATACGCCGTCTTTTCATTCGGCGCTGAAACACGTGTTGCGCCAGGATCCGGACGTGATCATGATCGGCGAAATGCGCGACCGGGTCAGCCTGGCGGTCGCGCTCAGCGCCGCGGAAACCGGCCACGTGGTTTTTTCAACCCTGCACGCCAATACCGCCGCCCAATCCGTTCAGCGCATTTTGAACTTTTATTCCGCGGAAGAACGCGATCAGGTGCGTTATTCCCTGGCCGCCAACCTGGGGGCGATCGTCTGCCAGCGGCTGGTACCGGCCATCGCCGGGGGAGTGCGTCCGGCCGTCGAAATCTTGATCAACACCCCTACCGTGCATAAGTTATTGACGGAAAACCAGCTGGAAACATTGCATGCCGCCATTGAAACCGGGGGCGAGGACGGCATGCAGACATTCAATCATGCGCTTTATACCATGATCAAAAACGGCGTCGTTGCCGAAAAAGACGGGATGGATTATTCGCCCAACCCCGAGGCGCTGAAAATGAACCTGCAGGGCATTTTCCTTGATCAGGACCGCCGGATCTTGGGCGGCTGAAAAACATCCGGCCGGGCGGAGATGGATTTTTGGCGTTTACACGCGCTTGGTTTTGTATAGAATCGCGCCTATTGGGAAAAAGCAGCGGCGCGGGTGTCGCGCGGC
This sequence comes from Kiritimatiellia bacterium, assembly GCA_040775225.1. Taxonomy (GTDB): domain Bacteria; phylum Verrucomicrobiota; class Kiritimatiellia; order JAAZAB01; family JAAZAB01; genus JAXGPF01. The sequence goes on from JAXGSX010000124.1 coordinate 8,809, forward strand.
GGGGCCGGGAGCCGCGCCGGTTTGCGGCGCGGCATCCGCCGTTGGGGGATGGGGAACCAGGATGGATTTTAAATTCCATTGTCCCGCATGCGGACAGAAAATACAGACCACGGACGACATGGTTGGGCAGACCGTTGAGTGCCCGACATGCCGCAAACCGATTGTAGTCCCGCCGCCTCCTCCGCCGGAGATGCCCTGCGCTTTTTGCAAGGCGCCAATCCCGCGGGATTCGGTCTTCTGCGATTTGTGCGGCCGCCGCCAGCCGCCGGACGCCGCGGCGCCGCCGGCATTCTTCTCCAACCCCAAAATCCGCTCGCGTTTGATGGTGGCGGCGCTGCCCGCCGCCATAGCCGTTGTGGCCGCCGCCGCGGCTTTGGCGTGGATGTTCCTTGCCCGCCACGGCGGCCGCGATCAAGGCGCCGCCGCAGTGGACGCGCCCCCGCCTGTGGCGTTCTCCGTGGCCGCCATGGACGATGTCGCGGAATCTCCGGCGGACGATTATCCGGTGACCGTGGTGGCGGCCCCGCCGCCGGTTGAACCGCCGCCGGCCCCGCCGCCGGAACCGGCCGCGCCGCCTGCGCCGGCCGCGCCGCTGGAAACGAACGCCCCCCCGGAAAGCGAGCCCGATGCCGCGGATGAAGTTGTGACGCTTTTCGATCGCACCTCCGCGAAATACAAAGATGTCCTGGAAGGCATCGAGCGGAACTACCGCGGGCGCGTCGTTCAGGTGCAGACCAATTTCCTGGGCAGCCTGGAGAAAATGGAAAACGCCATGCAGGAAAAAGGCGATTTAATGGGGGTGCTCGCGGTGCGCAAGGAGCAGGAGTCCTTCCAGGGCATCAGCGAGTTTCCGCCGAAAATCCGGTCCGCGGGGAGCACGTATGCCGAAGTGGCCGAATTGAAAAAGAAATACAACCAGCAATTGGACGCGCTCCAGCAGGACCGCGACCAGGAAATCGCCCTGCGCACCCGCCAGTACGACAACCGCCTGGCGGAGTTCGAACGCCGGCTGACCCAGGCCGGCAAGATTGACGACGCCTTGCGCGTGCACGCCGAACGCGAACGGGTGCGCTCCCGGGGCGGCAACTGACGCCGCGCGCCGTCCGGCATTAATTCCACCGATATTTTTTCAAAAAACAGTTGACAAGTCCGCGCTATGTTTCTATATATAGAAACACCATGAGAACTACCAGCGCGGATTACCGCCGGTTGGCGAAGACATACAACCTGATACCAGTCTGCCGGGAATTGCTGGCGGATACGGAAACACCGGTCTCGGTGCTGGCCCGCTTCGCGGACCATGAAAACGCCTTTCTGCTGGAAAGCGTCGAGGGCGGCGAAACCTGGGGGCGCTATTCGTTCATCGGCGTTGATCCGCTATTGCTGGCGGACGCGGAACGCTCCGCGCCCGGCGCCGGCGGCCTGGCGAATATTCTGCGCGCCGTCTACCGCGACG
>JAXGSX010000125.1:0-10260 GCA_040775225.1 Kiritimatiellia bacterium
AAAAGCAACCTCAATCTGGGGGATGCCGCGCGGCGCCGGCGGAATGCCGTCCAAGTGGAACTTGCCGATGGACTTGTTATCCCCGGCCATTTTGCGCTCGCCCTGCAGCACGTGGATTTCCACCGAAGTCTGGCTGTCGGCCGCCGTGCTGAATATTTCGCTTTTGCGCGTGGGGATAGTGGTATTGCGCTCGATCAGCGTGGTAAAGACGCCGCCCAGCGTTTCAATCCCCAAGCTCAACGGCGTTACATCCAGCAGCAGGACATCGTGCACTTCGCCCTTCAGCACCCCGCCCTGAATGGCGGCGCCGACGGCCACCACCTCGTCCGGGTTGACGCCTTTATGCGGCTCCTTGCCGAAGATATCCTTCACGCAATCCTGCACCTTGGGCATGCGCGTCATCCCGCCCACCAGCACCACTTCGTTCATGGCGGACATGTCGAGACCGGAATCCCTCAGGCAGGCCTTGACCGGGCCGGAAGTGCGCGCCACCAGCGCATCCACCAGCTGCTCCAACTTGGCGCGGGTCAGCGTCATGTTCAGATGCTTCGGACCGGAAGCATCCGCCGTAATGAAGGGCAGGTTGATTTCCGTCTGCTGCGAAGTGGACAGTTCGCACTTGGCCTTTTCCGCGGCTTCCTTCAGCCGCTGCAACGCCATGGGATCCTTGGAAAGGTCCACGCCGTTTTCCTTTTTGAACTCATCCACAATCCAGTTGATTACCGCCTGGTCAAAATCGTCGCCGCCCAGGTGCGTATCCCCGTTGGTGGCCTTGACCTCAAACACGCCTTCGCCTATTTCCAGGATGGAAATATCAAAGGTGCCGCCGCCCAGGTCGTAAACGGCAATCTTTTCGTCTTTTTTCTTGTCCAAGCCGTAAGCCAGCGAAGCCGCGGTCGGCTCGTTGATTATGCGCAATACTTCCAGCCCGGCAATTTTGCCGGCATCCTTGGTGGCCTGACGCTGGCTGTCGTTAAAATAGGCCGGCACCGTAATCACCGCCTGGGTAATCTTGGTTCCCAGATAGGCTTCAGCGTCCGCGCGCAATTTCTGCAGAATCATGGAAGAAATTTCCGGGGGCGAATAAATCTTGTCCCCGATTTTCACCTGCGCATCGCCGTTGGATGCCTTTACAACCTTGTACGGAACCAGCGATACTTCATGCCGGGCGACTTCATCGTACTTGCGCCCCATGAAACGCTTGATCGAATACACGGTGTTGGCAGGATTGGTAACAGCCTGCCGCTTGGCCGCCTGGCCTACAAGACGCTCGCCGCTCTTGGTGAAAGCGACAATCGAAGGCGTCGTGCGCGCACCCTCGGCATTCGGGATAACCACCGGCTCGCCACCTTCCATCACCGCCATACAAGAATTGGTCGTGCCCAAATCTATTCCTAATACTTTTGACATGGAAAATCTCCCATTGCATTTCTTCTTGAAAACAATCCTTATTAAAGCATTTGTTATGCCAACTTTTACAAATCCCGCCTTAATATTTTCATGTCGCTGCCTGGCAAAGATTTACACATGCGATAAATCTTGCCGCGGTCTTCCATAGCACGCCCTGGTAGCGACATAGTGTCTCAAATCGCCCTGACAACAGGACAATATGGCGTAAATCTTCGGTATTGTTTGGGCGGATGTTGGAACCATGCTTTTAATACCGGACGGCATGTCAAAACTATTTTTCTGATGGGTTCAGGATAGGAATGATCGCTATCGGGATCGGGATCGGGATCGCTATCGGGATCGCAAGAAGAAGAGGAAGAACAAACGCTAATGGCACTCGGACACGAGAGATTGGACGTCTATCGCCTTGCGATCACTTACGTCGCCTGGGTCTACGGGAAAGCCGCGGCGCTGGATGTTCTGGTCGCTGGCAAGGTGCTGGACGCAGCCGCGAGCCAGAATCGAACGACCGAACTCGACCGGATGGCAGCGATGCTGATCCGGCTGGGCGGAAGAGGATACCAGCTCCGGGAAGAGGCGCCGGCCTGCGACGGCAATCCAAACGATCCCGATCCCGATAGCGATAGCGATTTGGATGAGACCAAGCACCAACAAGGCGGTGGAGGCGGGGCGGGATACCGCCGCCTCACCGCTGACGTTGAATATCGCAGAATGTTTGTGTTTTAACTTGACCGGCAAGAACGTATCTTGTAATTATGTTTGTGCGAAGTTAATTTATGCAAAGGTTTTATGCTGTTGCCGCGCATGTCAATGCGTCAGCCTGGACGATGCGCGGAATTTGATAATGCCTACGAAAATATCGGCACAGGAGTTATGATATGACTAAGCGTGATTTGGTAATGCGCATCTCGCAGGAAACCGGGATGATCCAGCAGGATGTCGCAGCGGTTCTGCAAAAATCCCTGGATTACATCATTGAAAGTCTGGCCAAAGGCGAAAACGTTGAATTCCGCAATTTCGGCGTGTTTGAAGTGCGCATCCGCAAGTCGCGCATCGGACGCAATCCCAACAAGCCCGCCAATGTCGTCACCATCCCCACTCGCAAAGTGGTCAAATTCAAAATGGGGCGGGTGATGAAGGCCAAGGTGATGAAGCCGGTGCCGGCGGACCAGCCGGGTTGATATGGGCGCCGCACCCATGCGCTATGAAGCTCCCCGGGGTATGCGGGATTTTTACCCGGAAGACATGTCGGCGCGCCAATTCATTTTCGGCGCCTGGCGCGCCGCCGCCGAACTGTTCGGTTTCCTGCCTTATGACGCCTGCGCGGTGGAATCGCTGGAACTGCTGAAGCGCAAAGGCGGCGAGGAAATCGTCGGCCAGATTTACGCGTTCCGCGACAAAAGCGACCGCGAATTGGCGCTGCGTCCCGAGATGACCCCCACCCTGGCCCGCATGATCGCGGCCCGCCAGAACGCGCTGCCGCTGCCGCTGAAATGGTTTGCCATAGCCCAATGTTTCCGCTATGAAAGGATGAGCCGCGGACGCAAGCGCGAACATTACCAGTGGAACCTGGATATCGTCGGCGCGGACTCGCTGCAGGCGGAAGCGGAAGTAATCGCGTGCGCCGCGGAAGCCCTGCGGCGGATGGGGCTTGGGCCCCAGGATGCGGTAATTTATCTCAACAGCCGGGCGCTGCTGGCGGAACTGCTGGCCGGCGCTGGCGTGCCTCCGACTTGCCATGCCGCGACCTTCCTGGCCCTGGACAAACGCGGCAAGCTTGACGACCAGGCCATCACCCAATTGCTGACTGAAGCCGGGCTGGCGCCTTCGTCCATCGCCGCCGTATGGAAGGTGATGCATATCCGCACCCTGGCGGAAGCCGAAGCCCTGGCCGGCGCCGGGTCACCGGCGCTGGCCGACCTGCGGAACCTGTTGGATCTGCTGGAAAATTACGGCCTGGCGGAAATGACGCAATTCGACATCGGTGTAATACGCGGCCTGGGATATTACACGGGAATAGTCTTTGAAGCTTTTGACCGAGCGCGCAAGTTTCGCGCCATTTTCGGCGGCGGCCGCTACGACCGGCTGCTGAGCGACCTGGGCGGCGCCCCCATGCCGGCGGTCGGCCTGGGATTCGGCGACGTGGTGATCGCCGAACTGCTGGCCGAACTCGGACGCCTGCCGGACGGCCCGCCGGCAATCGCCTGTGCCGTGGGGTACATGACCGACGCGGAGCGCCTGCCGGCGCTCCGTACGGCGCGCAGTCTGCGCCAGGCAGGGCAGTCGGTGGACCTGGCGTTGCGCCCGGAAAAGCCCAAGTCGTTTTTCGGACGGGTCGGCCGGGGCGGCTACCGCGAAGCTGTTTTTCTGGGACCCGATGATTGCGCGCGCGGCTCGCTGCGCGTCAAAAACCTGGGCGATCGTTCCGAGCGCGTCGTGCCCCTGCCGGCTTGAGCCAAGCGCCATTCCGGCCGGCGACGTTTGAGCGCAGGCTGTTATCCGCCGGCAAATTGCGCTGAACGCGCCGCGTTGCTTACATCAGCGAAGGCAGCCACAGGGACAGTTTCGGGAAGGCCACCAGCAGCGCCGCCGCCGCCACCAGGCATCCCAGGAACGGCAACGCGCCCTTGAAAACGGTTGGCAGCGCCGCATCCCGATCCATGCCGCTGACCACGTAAACATTTACCCCGACCGGCGGCGAGATCACCCCCATCTGTGTCGCCAACACTATGATCACACCGAACCAGATCAAGTCGTACTGCAAAGACTGGATCACCGGATAGAAAATCGGGATTGTGAGCAAGACCAGGCCCAGCGCATCAATAAAACACCCGCCAACCAGGTAGAAGAGCAGGATCAACCCGACCACCATCCAGGGCGGAACCGCCAGGGAAGTCAGCCATGTCGCCAGTTCAAAATGGATGCGCGTCACCGCCAGGAAACGGCCGAAAATCACGGCGCCCGCCACAATGATCATGACCATGCAGGAAGTCCGCGCCGTCTCCTGGAGCGAACGCGCCAGGATCGGCCAGGAAAGTCCGCGCCCGGCCGCGGCAATCAACAGGCTGCCCGCGGCGCCGACGGCCGCCGCCTCGGTCGGGGTGAACCACCCGCCGGACATGCCGCCGATGACCAACGCGAACAAGCCCAGTGTTTCCGAAACGCCCAGCAGCGACCGCCAGCGGGCCCGCCAGGTGATGTTGCGCGCCGGCGGCCCCAGGTGGGGCCGCCGCCGGCATTGCCACCAGATCATGGCGCAGAACATGAATGCGATCAGCAATCCCGGCACGATCCCGGCCATGAACAGCTTGCCGATGGATTGCTCGGTCATGATCCCGTAAACTATGAACACCACGCTCGGAGGTATCAGCATGCCCAGGGTTCCGCCGGCGGCCACCGTGCCGGTAGCCAGTTCCATGTCGTACCGGTAGCGTTTCATTTCCGGCAGGGCCACCGCCGCCATCGTCGCCGCCGTGGCCGGCCCGGAACCGCAGATCGCCCCGAATCCCGCGCAGGCTCCCACCGTGGCCATCGCCAGTCCGCCGGGCAGACCGCCAAACCAGTTGTAAGCGGCGTTGAACAAACGCCGGCTGATGCCGGCGTGAAAGGCAATCTGACCCATGAAGACAAACAGGGGGATCACCGTCAGGCTGTAAGAGGAAACCGTGTTGTAAACATCGGCGCAGACCATGTTCAAAGCCGCCTGCGGCGAAACTACCGCCGCAAAACCGACCGTACCCACCGCCAGCATGACAAACGCCACCGGCATGCCGCTCAAGAGCAGCAAAATGAGCGCCGCGCAGCCGATGATGCCGATTTCGATTGGACTCAAGACTTGATCAATTCCTCTTCGGGGTGCAACATGTGGCAGGATATCACCAGCACCACGACGCCGCTGGCGCCGGTAATCACCCAGGGAATCCAGTAAACCGGGATGGGCAAAGTCGCCATCAATTCGCCGCTGGCCTTGAGTTGCAGCCCGTATCGGACATTATAGACCGCCAGCAGGCCGAACAAGACCAGCACCAGCGCGCGGTTAACGGCATCCAGCGCCGCGCGCCCGCGCCCCGGCAATTTGTGCAGCAAAAGTTCCACCGCCACGTGGCCCTTCACCGCCGTGGTGTAAGGCAAAGCGCACACGATGACCACCACGCTTAAAATCCGCACGATATCATAGCTGCCGGCAATCGGACGGCCGGCGGCCCGCAGCAGCACATCCGCGCAGATCACCAGCATCATGGCGACGATCGCCGCGCCGGCCGCCGCCGCCAGGCCGCTCACGGCGCCGCGCAGGCTTTTCATATAAATCCGGCGGATGGACATGGCCCGGCCTCCAAGATCAATGCGCGGCAAGGAATGAACCGGCAGCGGGGATCACGGACCTTTGGCACGCAGCATTGCCTGCAAATCCCGCAGCAGTTCCGCGCCCGGCAGATTCTGATCCTGCATTTTCCGGGCATATTCGTCCAGCATCGGCTGGACGGCGGACTGCCAGCGGGCGGTTTCCGCGGCGCTTAAGGGAATGATTTCATGCTGCAAGTTGAGGACGAATTGCCGGCCGGCTTCATCGGCCTCGTCCCAGGCCCGGCCGTGGCGATCCACCCACTCCGCACTGACGTCTTCGATGATCTTCCGCACGTCCGCGGGCAAACTGTTCCATTTCGCCTTGTTCATCGCCGCGAACATCGCCGTGGTGTAACCAATCTTCCGGGAGTCGGTCACGCTGGCAATAACCTCGCCCTGCTTCCATCCCTTGAGCGTTTCAATCGGGCACAGGGTGGCGTCCACCACCCCTTTCTGCAGGGCTTCGTAAGTCTCCGGCTGGCTCATGGCCACCGGCACGCCGCCGAGGCATTCGACGATTTTCGCGGAAAGGCCGGTGGCGCGCACTTTCAAGCCCTGCATGTCTTCCAGGGAACGCACCGCGCGCTTGGATGCCAGGATGCCCGGGCCATGCGCGTGCAGGTAAAGCATGTGGACGTCCTTGAATTCCGCCGGCTGGTACTTCTGGAGCATGGCCATGGCGGCGCGGCTGGCGGTCAAGCCGTCCGGGTACCCCAGCGGCAAGTCCAGCCCCTCCATCAACGGGAAACGTCCGCGGGTATAGGCCAGGCAACTCATGCCGATATCCGAAATGCCGTTGACCACGCCTTCGTAACACTGCGGCGCCTGGGTCAGTGTGCCGCCGGGATACACGGTGATCTTGACGCGGCCGCCGGCGCGTTTTTCCACCTCGCGCGCCCAGGCTTCCGCCGTCTGGCATTGGATGTGCGACGGCGGGAAAAAGATGCTGTACGACAACTCGATCGGCCGAACCTCTCCCGCGCGTTCCGCCTTGCCGCAACCGCTCAAACCGACTGCCAGGCCGATCCCGGCGCAAAGCGCTCCAATACGATGATGAAATTTCATGCTGGTTGTCACTCCGCATCTGAATTTTGAAAATACACTCCCATGCAGGCAATCCGTTAAATAGACTATGCGGCAAAACGGGCGATGTCAATCAAATGCCGGAAAAAAATGCTTGTTTCGGCCGGCGGCTCCGGCTACAAATAAAAGCGCGGGCCGTCTCCGGCCCGCGCCGCATCTGCCGGGCCCGTAGCTCAGTTGGTCAGAGCAGGGGACTCATAATCCTCTGGTCGCTGGTTCAAGTCCAGCCGGGCCCACCATTCTTCCCCGGGGGAGCTTTAGTGCAGGCGACAGGTGCAAGTGTAATCCGGCGGATTCGGGAGTTTTCACGGCGGCGTCCCATTTTTCAATGGACTCTTTAAGGGCTATTGAGTGCTCTACTGGCGTTAAATAAACCCAAAAGGGGCTATTCATGGCCACGCGATTGACAACAGTTGAGCGGGAGGCGGAACTCGGGCGGCATTTGCGTGAAATCCGCCTGCGCCGGAATATTGATCAGCGCCAGTTGGCCGAGCGGGCCGATGTGGCGCTGAACGCGGTCAAGCGGTTGGAGGGTGGCCAAGGTGCGACGGTCAATCTTAACGAACTGCTGCAAGTGCTTGCTACGCTCCGAGACCGGGCAATAGCAGCATAACGAGGACCGTAGCCGGGACTAATGCAGGCCAAACAAGGTGCCCCGGTTGATGTATTCGTAACAGCCCATGTCCACGCGGCCGGTGAACCGGTCAATGCGCTGACGACCGTCCATGTCCTGCGCGCCCGCCATCCAGTCCTGGTTCGTCCCCGCGTTGATGCAGGGCGAGTTGGCCGCCAGCCGCAGGTTACCGGCATCCGGCGCGATGAAGATCGGGTCGTTCGTAATGTTGTTATCGCCCACGGGCGGCAACGGGTAGGTGCAACAATTTTCAAACCTTCCGGTGGGCGTGATTAACAGCCGGTAATTGCCGAGGTTGGTCACGCCGGCCGCGGATACGATCAAATTATACATCACGATGCAGTTGGTGGCGGTTCCGCCGACGGCCATCAGCACGCCGCCGCCCGTGGGACCGTATCCGCCGGGGATGCCGGCAATGTTGCTGACAATGGTGCAGTTTTCCAGGACGCCGTTCGTACCATAGATGGCAACCCCGCCGCCAAAATAATAGGCGTGGTTATACACGAACAGGCTGTTGCGCACCGTGCCGCGGGATGGCGTTTTAATATACAGGCCGCCGCCATAAGCCAGATTGGTGGCCACGTTATGCGTGACCAGGCACCGGTCAATCAGGACGCCGCCGCTCGCCTTGGCGCCAAATTCCAGGTACAACCCTCCGCCGCTGCCGCCAGAACCAAGGCATACATTTGACTGGATGGTACACCCGGCCACCGATCCGTCATACAACAGGTAAATCCCGCCCGTCGCCTCGGCGGCATTGTTGTCTATCGCGCAGTTTTCCACCAGCCCCGTGGTTGCGATATAAATTGCCCCGCCGACGGCGTTGGTGCAGACATTTTCCGTAATCCGGGATTGCGACACCGTCCCGGCATGCATATAGACGCCGCCGCCGCCCCCGCCGCCGCCGCTGGTGGAAATGTTGGTCCTGATCAGGCAGTTTTCCACGCGCCCACCCGTCATGAGCACCCCGCCGCCATTGACCCCCGAGTTGCTGATAATCAGGCAATTGCGCACCGTGCCATGAGTGAGATACACCCCGGAATTTGTGCCGTTCCTAAGCGTGAATCCATCCAGGACGGCATTGGAATGGCGGAGGTTGAACCGGGCGGATGATCCGCCGGCGTCAAAGATGGTGTTGGTGGGGTCAATCGCGCCGTCGCTCCAACTTCGGATGGTGATGCTGGTATAAATGCCGACCACCTCTGTCAGCGCATGCACGCCCGCGGTCACGATCACGGCGTTCGCGCCCTCGCTAGCTTCGACGGCGGCAAGCGCCGTCTGGATGTTCGTGGCGGCTGTCGCCCAACTCGCATAAGGATGCTCCGGCGCGCTCGTGCCCGGCAACGCAACGTAACTGGTCATCGCCGCCCGAATGCTCCCCCCCAGCAATAAACCGCCCGCCAGAATACAGCACTTTGTCAAATTTTTATGCATAATGGAAGTTCCTGTTCCGGATGTTCAGATGCCCGCAATTTCCAGAATCAGGAATGGCGGCATCGCCAGTCTAATGCTTAATTTAATGAAATTCTGCCAGTCCACGATCCCGGTGTCAAGGAAAAGAACAACCACAGCCCGCCCGGTAGCGGAATGCCGGCGGCCGGCAACTCCGGCGCGCTTTCAACAGCGGCGCGTCATCCGCGGCGGCAATTATGTTGCAAAAATCAGTCCATGCCGCCAGAATACCGCCATGCCGGAAGAATGCGATCATGATCAGGAAATTGCGGCAGCGGATGACCAGAAGGCACTGGAATGGATGGCCGTACTCTCAGCCCAGCACATCAACTACCGCCTGGCATGGGCTGAATCGGCCTGGCGGATATTCGTCCCGCCCGGCGAGGCTGAGTCAGCTCGGGGCGAAATCGCCGCCTACGAGGAGGATGAGCGCCGCCGGGCAATCCGGCCGGCCGACCGCCCCTTCCCCGCCATGCCGGCCCATCACACCTGGTCGCCATGGTGGGCCGCGGTATTTTTGCTGGGATTTTATGTCTGGCTTGGCCCGTATAATCCGGAACGGATACTCCTGCGCCGGGCGGCGGCCGACCCCCGCGCGCTGCTGGGAGCGGGCGAATGGTGGCGCGCGATCACAGCCCTGTTCAGTCACGGCGACGCGGCGCATCTGGCGGGCAACATCCTGGCCATGCTGTTTTTCAGTGCGGCAGTATGCCGGGCGTTCGGCGGCGGACTGGGCTGGGCGATGATCCTCGGCGCCGGCGCGGCCGGCAATATTCTGGCGGCCTGGCTGAAGTCACCGTCCACGGTCAGTTTCGGCGCTTCCACGGCCTGTTTCGGCGCGCTGGGCATCATGTCCATGCACCAGGCCGCAATCATTTTTCGCCGGCAGGGCATGGCGTGGAGTCCCTGGGCCCGCGCCTGGATACCGCTGGGCGCCGGGTTAAGCCTTTTAACATTGCTGGGAACCGGGCCGGCCAGCGATCTGACGGCGCACCTGGCGGGATTTGCCGCCGGCGGCCTGGCCGGCCTGGCCGGCAGCCTGGCCGGCGGCGGACGGCTTTCCTTCTGGACGCAACGCGCTTTGCAAATGGCCTGCCTGGCGGTGATCATCATCGCCTGGCGCCTGGCGCTCCGGCCGGGCGCCTTTTGAAGCGCGCATTTATTCCGGCATTAATTGCTTGCCACGCATGGCCAACCATGCATAATTCCTGAATCCGTGGCGGGATTTTATATTGTCAACCTGAATCCGTGATGAGGTCAGTATGCCGCGGATGCGAGGCGCGAAGGATGAAGCTGTATAAATATATCCCGCTGTTGCGGGACAAGCCGCAAATTTA
>JAXGSX010000126.1:0-10210 GCA_040775225.1 Kiritimatiellia bacterium
GCGACAATTGGACCGCCGAACTGGCCATTCCCTTCTGCCTGGTGATGGCGCCCAACGCCACGGCCGCCAATGCGCGGGTGAATTTCTGGATCACCACCTTGACGCCCGTCCGCGATGATCATGGCGTCGCCGTCGGCGGCGTTAAACGCACAGACATGAGCTGGGCGCCGGTCGGCCATGATTTCCACGAGCCGAACCGGTTCGGCCGGCTGCGCGGCCTTGAAGCGCTCGCTTTCCAACCGGCGTTCCTGCCGTGGATTCAACAAGCCGCGCCGGGTAACTATACCGGCTTGGATCAAAATTACGGCTATCCCATCCAGGGCATCATCGCCAATTACGGCAGCGTCGCCGGCCAGGTTCAAGTGACGGCACATGACCAGCCCGTTGCCGGCACGGGACGCACGGCGACGCTGGATTGCGCCGTCACCGGCCGGGCATCCGCCCAGGCGTTTTCCGTGGCGGTGCCGGTGGATAAGCCGGGGACGCGCCAAATCACTTTAACCTTGCGCGATCCGGCTACCGGCGAGGTGTTGCAAACACTGCCGATTACCGACCTGAGCGCCTTGAATGTTTTGGAAACTTACCTGGATCGGTCTTTTTACACCACCGAACCGGCGGCCATGGCGGTTTGTCAATTTGGCATGTCGCCAGACGCCTTGCAAGACATGCGCTTGCAGGCCGTGGATGCCGCCAATCGTGTTTTGGCGGAGTCGCACCAACTCGCGCCAGCTTTCCATTTATCCATTCCGCTAACAAATATCGCGCCCGGCATTCACGCCATCCGCGCGGTTTTGTTACGCGAAGATGGACGCCGGCTTGCGGAACAATCCCTGGAACTGGTCAAGCGCCCGCACCGGCCGGGTTGCGAGGTTAAGATTGACCGCATCAACCGCATTTTATTGAAAGACGGCAAGCCGTTTTTCCCGTTCGGCGTGGTTATGGGCAACATCGAGCTGGGCGAAGACGCCTACTTCGCCGAAGTGGCGGACGCCGGTTTCAACACGGTGTTGCAATGGAATTGCATCCATAACAACAAGCACATGCCAGAGGAGGCGGCGGATTATGCCCGGGCCGCCGCCCGGCATGGGCTGAACGCCATTATTTGCGTGGATGAACCCTACGCCCAGACCGTCCTGACGTTCACCAATCCCCCCGGAAACGTTCCGGCGGCAACGTTGGCGGAATTGAACGAAAAAATCGCAGCGCTGGTGAAGCGTTCGGGAACATTCTCCCGCAATATCCGCGGTAACCTGGCATTTTATCCCGGGCTGAACCGGGCGCAGAAATCCTCCTTATACCTGGAACATTTTTTATGGAACCTGCCGACTTACGAGGCGGTAATCACCGGCGCCGCGCCGCGAACCAACGTATTGGGCTATTATTACTTCGACGAACCGCTGCTGGAATTGATAGACCAGGCCGCACCCGCCCGAATTCTGCGGCAACGCATTCAGGAACTTGACGGGTACCGTCCGAATTTCTGTAATTATTCCTCCAGCATTCCGGCCGGAGACGATGCGGTGGACTGGGTTGATTGTCTGGCGATGGACCCGTATATCACGCCCGGCGCCCGGCATTACCGCGGTGCGCCGGATTACGTCGGGCGAATGACGGCCATGACCAGCCGGCGTGCGGCGCAATACCGTGCCGTTCCCTGGATTATACCATTGGCGGAATACTGGAGCGGCTCGCATAAGCGCGCCATCTCGCCGGCCGAACAACGCTGCCAGACCTACCTGGCGCTGATCCGCGGCGCCAAGGGCATCATTTATTACATCTACCCGATTTTCTACGGACCCATGTGGCATATGTGGCAGGAATTGGCCGTTGAAATAAAAACATTGTCGCCGGCCATCCTCGCCCCGGATGTCCCCCAGACCGTCACCCAGAATGGCGTAGAGATAGATCCTGAGAAGGCCGGCTTGGCCGACCTGGCGGCGGTTATCCGGCGCCAGCCGGACGGCGGTCACATACTGCTGGCTGCCAACAGCGCCCCGTATCCGGTGGAAGCCGTGTTCGAATCAACATTGTTGCATGCCGGCGGCGCCGTTCGCGGAATTTTCAACGCGCGGGATTACGGCGTACGCGATAGCGCGTTTACCGATCTTATCGAACCATGCGGCACGCGCGCCTATGCAATTACCTCGCCGGCGGCGGCAACAGGCAGCCTTACCCGCCTGGATATCCGCCTCACGGCCCTGACCAACCAAGCGGTACAGGAAGCCCAACACTGCCCGGTCAGCGGCCGCTCAGGCATGAAAAACATCCTGCCTAATCCAAGTTTCGAGGATGCCGTATTGCCGGGCTGGCCCGACTATTGGCGGCCGTATGTATTCAGATTCCTGGCCCCGGAGCGCATTGGCGAACCCGGCGCCATCTGGGGGCAGGATTTCGGCGAGCATTACCACGGCCGCGCCTCCCTGCGGATGACCGTGGACGGCGTCCACGCCAACGGCGCGCAAATAAAGCTCGAAATACCGGGGGATATAGGTATGCTGTCCTGGTACATGAAAGCCAGCCGTGACGGCATGACCGTCACCGTCGGCTCCAAGACCGGCGACGCGGGCCGTTTCACGCCCACCCGCGAATGGGAGCGGTATTCACTGCCGCTCAAGACCAAAGGGCAAATCTTCAGTTTCCTGGCGCGCATAATTGACGGCGGCGGCACCGTCTGGCTGGATGCCGTGCAGATTGAGGCCGGCCCGGCCGCCACGGAATTCGAGCCGTAACCATAACATTAACGGAGGTTATCGCATGAAACACATAACACTATGCCTGATGACGTTTGCCCTGACTGTCTCCGCCCGCGCGGCCACCTGGTTTGTAGCTACCAACGGCAGCGACACCGCCAACAACGGCACCGGCGGCTGGGAGCAGGCGTACGCAACCATCAGCAATGCCCTGGTCAAATCGGGCAATGGTGATCTGATCCTGGTCTCCAATGGCACGTATAACATCGCGGAAACATTGTCCGTCGGTGACCGCGCTGTCCGCGGATGGAGCGGCAATCCGGCCGACACGGTTATTGACGGCGGATTGAGCGTTCAGTGTTATTACCTGACGCATACCAATTCACTGGTGGCGGGATTCACCATTACCAACGGGGCTGCCGTCCAAGCCGGCGGCGTTTACATCCACGGCGGGGGCATACTTTCCAATTGCGTCATATCCGGCTGTATGGCTACCACCAACAAGAGCAGTGATCCGAATCTTGGCGGCGGCGGCATTACCATCCACGGCGGGGGGCGGGTTCTGGATTGCGTTATTGTCAATAATGTTTCATCCAATTACGGCGGCGGCATCATCAAGCGCAATCTGAACTGGGGCCTGATTGAGAATTGCACCATCGCCAGCAATACATCCGTCATTACGGGAGGCGGCATTTACAATTACAACGGCGACTTGACCATCCGCAACTGCGTTATCGCGGGAAATACCGCTCAAGTCTACGGCGGCGGCATTGCCATGGCCTCGCAGGGGCGCGTGGAAAATTGCCGGCTGGAACACAACCTTGCCTCGGCCAGCGGCGGCGGGGTTTACATGGAAGGCTCAAATTGCTTCTGCCGCGACTCGCTGATAATCTCCAACTCGGCTGTCAGCACTTCCCATGGCGGCGGGGGCGTCTATGTGATGAAGTACGGCAATGTCGAGAATTGCACGATCGTTGATAATACCGGCGGCCGATACGGCGGCGGGCTGCGATTTTACACGGACAACCCCATCACTTACGGTTATTTTTACAACAACATCATTTATGGCAATACCGTTACCACGGGCAGTTCATCAAACTGGTTTAACGGCGGTGGCTACCCCACCAACGGAAGCTACCTGTATTGCTGCACGGCGCCGACGGGCGGGACGGGTTGGGCCGGAACGGATTGCATCGAAGGGCCGCCGTCTTTCGTGGCCGGCGATGATTATCATTTGCAGTCCGCCTCGCCCTGCATCAATGCCGGCACGAATCTCACATGGATGGCGGACGCCGCGGACCTGGACGGCCGTGCCCGGCGCGACCGGTTCAGCGGCGTGGTTGACATGGGATGTTACGAATACATTCCGCGCGGCAGCATGATTGCCGTTCATTAGACCAGACTCCCGAGAGCGCTTGCTCCATGTAATTTCCCCATGCTAACAACGATCACCCGCCGAGGTCCGCGCCGAGCCTGGTTTGCGGCCGGGATGTTTCTCATTCTTGCGTGCCATACGGTGGGCGACACAACCCTGCTGATTGATTTCGAGCAGGGATTGGAGCCGGTGTATGCCGCCGGCAGCCGGCAAACCTGGCACGCGCCGGGCTTGCCGGATGACATCTTACGGCTGGTCCCGGGCCGGTTCGGCCAGGGTCTTTGGTTGGCGCGCGCCGCGCCGGCCATGGCCGTGGCATATGCCACGCCGACTAATCTGTGCCTGAAGGAAGGCACCATCGAGTTTTGGTTCCGGCCGGATTGGGGCGCGGATTTCAAGGAACCGCACGGACCAGCTTATCTGCAAGGCGAGCCGATCGTCAGTTTGTTTGTCACCGACGGCGATCCCACCGGCCTGCGCATCAAGAAGTTGCAGCACAACATCCTTGCCTTTTATTACGCGCTGAATTACGACTACGCTCCCGCCATCGTTCGCCGGCGCGGCGACTTCTGGCAGGCCGGCCGCTGGAATTTTTATACCGTCGCCTGGGATCAGGACGAAGCGCGTATTTTTCTGGACGGCCGGTTGCTGGCGGTATCGCCTGCCTGGTCCATTGCCGGCCGCATCGGCGGGCGCATGGCATTGGGCGTTCGTGAATATGGTTCATCCAGTCATGAAGGCGCGTGGGGCACGTTCGATGATTTCAGGATTTCCAACCGGAAATTGTATGTCAGCAGCTTTCATGTTCCGGAACGCCCGCTTACCGTGGAACAAACGCCATTGCCGGAGCCCGCGTCAAATCCGGACTCGAATCAATTGGCGACTTGGCGCAAAAATCGGACTGTTTTTTTTGCGGATTTTGCGCGCAACCTGGCGGCCTGGACGGAAAACGGCCCGCGCCCCGCAATTTGCAACCGCGCCTTGCGCAGCGAACCTGCCGGTGTCCGCATGACGCGCGGCGCCGCGCTTCCCGGCGATACCCTGGCATATGATTCCCGGCAATGCCTCCAGCCGTTTTACGGGGCCATGGAACTCGCGGCTAAATTTTGTGCGCCAGTGTTATTGCCGGTCAATCTGCTCGATTGCACGGAGATAACGGTCGCGCGCGCGGCCCCGCTCGACGAGCGGCGCCGCTCCGGCATGCGGTTGCGGCTTGATCAGGACGGATGCCTGGAATGGCAATACCTGGCGGAAGGCGACACCATCGCGACGCTGCGTTCGGCTCCCATGCCCTGGGAAGCGGATAAACAGTACCGTTTCGGCCTGGCCTGGCTTGGCAGCACGGTAAGCATATCCCTGGATGGACGCGTCATGGCGCGCCGCGGGGATACCCCCATGCCCGCAATCCTGCCGCGCCATCTTTTCGTATGCTCCAACAGCCACGGCGAGGACAGCCTGGATGGATGGGCGCAATCGCTGGCAATTTTTAAATGTCAAACGGAGATGCAAAAATGAACCAGCGCCCCAACCGCATAAAAATTCGAATCCCAATCCTGCATTCAACCGTGACGCTGGCGTCATTAGCCATTGCGGTTTTATCGCCGGCCAGGGCATTGGAAAGCCGTGTATCGTTAATGGAAACGTATACCCGCTCAGCGGATGTCGGGGTATATGAACCGGCGGTAATCGGGCAGGCCATTGGCCTGACAGGTCCGGCAATCGAATATCCGGTTGCCGTCACGCGCCGGCGGCTGGAAAGCGGCACGCTCGCCGTGCGCTTCCGCCCCTTGCTGGGCAAGCCGGATGACCCGAATTCTCAACGGACGGCGCTGGTGACCCTGACCGATGGACGGCTATCCCTGCAGTTTTACATCCTGCCCTACGCGCTGGAAACCAACGGCATCCTGACGCAACGGCTGGATATCGCCCTGCGCAACCATATCAACCGCGAAGAGCAATTATTGTTCCGGACCCGGCTGGGCGCAAACTCCCATACCGTTTACCATCACCTGTTGTTAACATGGACAACCAACGGCGCAAATATGCTGCTTAACGGACAAGCTTGTCCCCCGGCCGGCGGTGCGCCAGGCTTGACCTGTCCGCCATTTGACGGCGAAGCACTGAAGGTGGAACTGCGGGGCGACGCCTGGTTTGATGAGTTGCTGATCCTGGATCAGGCAATTTCGCCTGCAACGGCGACGGAATTACGGCAACGCCAAATGCCCTGGACGCTCGATGCGCACACTGCGTTTTATGCCGGCTTCGACGGACGCGCGGACGGCATCGGCGCGCTGCATGCCGGCGGCGACCTGATCCGTATGATACCCTACGTGGGCCATCCGGACGCAACCTTCCGCGCGGATGAACCATGCCGACTGCAGTTCCGCGTCATCAATGCCACCGCCCTGCCGGCCAGGGTGCAAATCCGGGGGCGTGTGCGCGACATAAACCGGCAGGTGGTGCTGGAAAAATCCGTCCTGCTCCGGGCGCCGGCGGGAGCGTGCACCGTGGCTGTTTTCGACATGCCGGAATTGACGGCCAACGGATTATTTTGGGGTGAATTCGAGCTGCGGGACGGCGCGCGCGTGCTGCAATCCGCCAATATACCTTTCGCGCGGACACTGGCGGTGGACGTGTCGCAATACAGCGGCGCGGAAATCACCACGGGCATAACCGCCGGTAACAGCACCGCGGGCTTCAACCCGCCGGTTTATGACAAATGGAACCAGGTGCATTACGAATTCTGGCGCGACCAGGAATTACGGCCTGGAGATTGGTATTTCGAACGGTTGGACCTGCGCGTCGCCAACCTGCTCCATACCGGGCGCATTCCCATCATCATGTTGTACGGCACGCCGGAATGGCTGATCCCTGCCGAATACGACGGCGCAGGCTACAGTTTCCGCAAACGCATGCGCATCATGCCGGACGACCTGGACGCCTGGAAGACCTATGTCCAAACCATCGGCAACCGATATCAAGGCCAGGTCCGCCATTATCTCGTCTGGCACTGCGAGGCCTATTTCATTGGCGCGGGCTTCATCGGCAGCAGCGAAGAACAGGCGGAATTGGTGCGTACCGCCGGCGATATTCTGCATCGCATTGATCCTTCCAACCAGGTCATTGCCGCGTTTGCCGGTTACGGGGACCATCAATTGATTATGGCGGAAAAGACCGGCGGCTTTGCGGATTATTACGCCAACTCCAATTATAAATTTTTCGACCGGACAATCGCCGCCCCGGAAACCAGCATTTACGGCCAACAATTGGCATTGCTGCAGAAATCCGGCGCCAAGCCATTAATGGCCAACATGGAATTCGGCGTGTATGCGCTTGGCCCCGCGGGCCTGGATGAGGAAGGCTTTCCGCTTACGGCGAATGAAGTGGAAAAACGCGGAATCTGGAAAAGTCTGCCCAAGGTTTACCAGGATCGGGGCAAGCCCTTCCCGGATTGGCACACCGTTGCGGAACTGGTCGTGCGCGGCACGGTGGTCGGCCTGGCGGCAGGGATGAAATATAACTTATATTGGTCAAGCGGCCACGTCGGCGGATTTTCCGACCTGCTGTACCGCCGCCATGCGCCCTCGCCCGCCTCCGTGGCATACGCCAACCTGTCGGGCCTGCTGGCCGGATACCGCTACGTGAAACGGCTTAACCTCGGATCGCCAACCCTGAAAGCTTATCTTTTTCAGAAGGACGGCCGCTATCTGATCGGCGCGTTCACCGACAAGGAAGATTCCCCGGTTTACATGGAATTGACGGGCAACCCGTTGCGGGTGCTGGATTTATACGGCAACGACGTGGAATACGAAACCATCGGCCCCGTCATAAAATTCAAGCTGGCCCTGCACCATCCGCGGTACGTCACCGGAATAACCGCGCTGCCGGATGAAAGCCGCCCGCCGCTGGATTTCATCAGCGCCCCGGGGTTGCAGGCCGGCATGGAATGCCGCATGGGGGTGCGCCTGTATAATCCGCTCCAGGCACAACTGCACGGCAGCTTGTTGCTGCAACTGCCTTTCGCTGACATGACGCGCGAAGTTCGATTAAACGATCGCGAAACACGGGAAGAATATTTTACGGTAAAATTACCGCCCAATCTGACGGGACAATACCCGGTTGATATCCATTTTGCCACAGACAACCCACTGCTGGGAACCCTGGCGCAGCGCACGCTGTTCCATATTACTCCATCGCTCAACATTACCGCACCCGCCCGGACGCCGGTGATTGACGGCGCCCTGGACGAATGGGGCGACCCGGCCGACTTTCCGATACAGATTAATCAAGCCGCCAATTTGATCAAGGGCGTGCCGCGCGGGGAAATGGGCTTCCCGCGCTTCGATTGGAACGGCCCGGACGACCTCTCCGGCGCCGCGGCGCTGGCGTATGACGCCACCAACCTGTATCTCGCCATCAGCGTCCGCGATGATAATATAAATAACATCATGCACTGCGCCTTCCCGAAACGCGCATATGAAGGCGATAGCGTCGAAATCTTCCTCGACGCGCGGCCGGCGGAACGGCAGGCCCAACCCTTGTTTGCCGGCGAAGTTTACCACCTGGTTGTCGTGCCGCCCGTGGCAAATTTCCCCGCGCGCTTTTTTCACATTCAGAAACCGCAGGATGGCGCATTGCCGGGCATGGTCATTGAAGCTCAAAACCAGACCGGGACATACGCCATTGAAATTAAAATCCCCTGGGCGGAATTTAAAAACATCCGGCCGGCGACTGGAGTCAACATCGGCTTTGACATTGGTATCACCGACAACAACGAATGGCTGCCCGATAAACCAACCGAATCCAAAAGCGCTTTACGCTGGACCGGCGCAAACGCCTCCAAGGACCCCTCCTTGTTTGGCCGTCTGATTCTTGCCCGCCCGGACATATTTGCCCGTTGATTGATCCTGATCATATCGTAAATTCTATTTTCGATTTGGATTTCAGCCGTGGCGCGGATATCGGCGGAAGAGGCGCCGGCTTCCAGCGCCAGTCGCCCCGGATTCAGCGCAACCTGTTTGGCAGCCGCGTCATAATACGCCAGGTCGCGCAATGGAATTTTGGCCGCAATCCGCCGCGTGGCGCCGGCCGGTGTTTGCGAAATCAACGCTCACTCCCAGCGCATCGCCGGCCAGCCGCACGCGCGGATAAAAGCTCTTTATCCAAAGGAACGCTCATCATTTCAACCGGTTTAACCAGAGATTCAAAACGCTTTCGACTGCCTTGAATTATAATACAACAGGCATGATCTGGTAATGCATGTTTTCTGCTAAATGGCACATAATTTCAATCAAGCGCTGCCTCACGGCTGTATTTTGGAAGCCGCCTTTTCCGTCAAAACCGCCTGCCGGTATTGCTTGGGCGACAAGCCGATTTGTTTTTTAAACACCTTGGAAAACTGCGCCTGATCGGCACAGCCCGCCCGATCGGCCGCTTCTTTCACCGCCAGGCCTTCCGTCACCAGCCAGGCGGCGGCTTCCTGCATCCGGCAAGAGAGCAGGTAATCGTAAAAACTCCGTCCGAAATGGCGGCGGAACAGACGGCGGAAATGTCCGATACAAACGTGCATTTCCCGGGCCAAAGCGTCAAGCCGGTATTCGGCAAACGGGGCCAGCCGCATACGGCCGGCCAATTCCATTATTTTCCGCGCGCAACCGCCGGCCACTCCAGCGTCCGGCGCGAAGGCGGTTGAATGCAAAATCCGTTCCAGGAGGAGCACCGCTTCCGCCCGCATGGCCGGGGCCGGCTGATTCGCCATGGCAATCAGTTGCAGGAACATTTCCCGGATTATTGCCGGCTGCGCGGCAAAAACATACCCATCGCGCGACAACATGGAAAACCCGTTTCCCACCAGCCGCCGCGCGCGCGCCCCGCGCAAAACCAGATAATAATGATCCCAGCCGGCGGTATCCGCCGGCCCGTATTCGTAGAGCACTCCCGGCCGGTGCCAGAACACCGCCGGCCGGTCAAGCACCACCCGAGTTCCACCATCCACCCGCCAATACATCCGGCCGGCATGAATATATTCCACCGTATAAAAATGGGGAAACGCACTTTTGACATGCACTTGGCAACCGGCCAGATGCTTCCCGGCAATCAATTTTATATCATCGAAATAATTCATAAAGTAATGTTCATATATGAC
>JAXGSX010000127.1:0-10155 GCA_040775225.1 Kiritimatiellia bacterium
CCGAAATCATCGCCGCGCATGCCCGATCGGCCGGGTTCGCCCTGGCCTCCCTGCCCGAAAAAGCGGATATCGTCCTGGTCAACACCTGCGCCTTTATCCGCGATGCGCGCGAGGAATCCATCAACGCGATCCTGGAAGCCTGCGCCTGGAAAGCCGCCGGACGGTGCCGGGCGGTCATGGTTTGCGGCTGCCTGCCCCAGCGCTACCGCGCCGAACTGGCGCGCGAAATGCCGGAGGTGGACGCCTTCATCGGCCTGGACGCCATTCCGGAAATCGGCCTGGTGCTGCGGCGGCTGGCCCAGGGCGAAAGCGGCATCCGGCACATCACGCAGGACGCTCAAAGGGTGATTGAACCGCCCGCCGGACGGCCGCTGTTCACGGCCGGCGCTTATGCCTACCTGAAGGCCGCCGAGGGCTGCGATAACCGCTGCGCCTTTTGCGCCATTCCCGCCATCCGCGGCGCCCACCGCTCCCGGCCCATCGCGGCCATCGTCCGGGAAGCGGAAGACCTGCTGCAGCGCGGCGTCCGCGAATTGAACCTGATTTCCCAGGACATCACGGCCTATGGCGCCGACTTGCCCGGCGAGGCCAACCTGCCGCGCCTGCTGCGCGCGTTGGACGCCATCGGCGGCCGGTTCTGGATTCGCCTGCTGTACGGCCATCCCGCCCACGTCACGGAACAACTGCTGGACGCCATGGGGGAACTGCCGCGGGTCTGCCATTACCTGGATTTGCCCATCCAGCACAGCCATCCCGAAATGCTGGCGGCCATGCGCCGGCCGCTGCCGCGCGGCGGCATGGAAAACCTGTTCCGCGAAATCCGCCGCCGTTTGCCCGACGCCGTTCTGCGCACCACCTGCCTGGTGGGCTTCCCCGGCGAGACGCCCCTTCATTTCGCGCACCTGCTGGACTTTACGGCCGACGTCCGCTTCGACCATCTGGGAGTGTTCAAGTTTTCCCCCGAAACCGGCACGCCCGCCGCCAAAATGAGGCCGCGTCCCGCCGCCCGCACGATGCTGCGGCGCGAACGCCAATTGATGCTGCGGCAGCGGCGCCGCGTAGCGGAGGCTGCCCGGGCGCGGCTCGGGCAAACCGCGTTGCTGCTGGTTGAATCCCCGGCTCCGCGCCGCCCGGGCGTCATGCTCGCGCGTTCCGCTGGCTGCGCGCCGGAAGTGGACGGCGTAACTTTTCTGGCCGGCGCAACCCGGTCATGCCGCCCGGGCGCCTTCATCCGGGCGCGTTACACCGGCATCCGCGGCTACGACATGGAAGCGCGGCCGGCGGCGGAACGCGCCGCGGGGGGCGGGTGAATATCCGATGAACCTGTGCAACAAGTTAACCCTCAGCCGGCTGGTCATGGCGTTGATCATGACCGCCTGCCTCTCCCTGCCCGTGCCCTACGGCAAGTCCGCCGCCCTCCTGTTTTTCCTGCTGGCGGCCTTGACGGACTACTGGGACGGCCGGCTGGCGCGCAATGTTTACGGCACCACCATTTTCGGCAAGCTGATGGATCCGTTGGCCGATAAAATCCTCGTATGTTCGGCCTTCATATGCTTCACCGCCCTGGATCAGATCGTGCCGGCATTCATCACCGTGATCATCATCTCCCGCGAATTCCTGGTGACGGGCCTGCGGCTCCTGGCGGCCAGCCAAGGCCAAATCATTTCCGCCGAACGCTGGGGCAAACACAAAACCATCTGGCAGATCATAGTGATCGCCGCCATCATGCTGGGCCTGGCGCTGCGCGATGAAATCCTGCCCTTATGCATGCATGCGCGGCAGCTGCCGGAATTCATCAATGTCTACTTCAACCGCTGGTTCCATTACATCGTTATCGCCAGCGTCTGGCTGGTGACCGTGCTGACGGTCATTTCCGGCAGCATGTATTTCTGGAAATGCCGCAACATGGTGATGAAAAATGCCTAGCCCTTATTTCAGCGCTAATCCGGATTGGGACATCAAGCCGCGCAGCCCCGCCTGCACGCAATGCCAGCAGCCTTTTAACGACGGCCAAGAGTACGTTTCCGCCCTGCTGTTCAACCAGGACGGCTACCAGCGCCAGGATCACTGCCGGCAATGCTGGGCGGCCCGGCCGCCGGAACGCGCGGCGCTGGTCAGCCAGTGGAAAGGCATCTTCCGGGCGCCGCCGCCGCCGGCGCCCGAGCCGCTCAACCGCGAGAATGTGGAACGCATGCTGCGCGATTTGATGGAGCAGGCCGATCCCGCGCGCCTGAATGTCATTTACATCCTGGCCGTCATGCTTGAACGCCGCCGCATCCTGGCGGAAAAAGACGTCCAGCAACGGCCGGACGGCCGCCTGGCCCGGATTTACGAGCACCGCCGGACGGCGGAAAATTTCCTGATCGTTGACCCCTGGCTGGATTTGGACCAGCTTGAGCATGTCCGGCAGGAAGTGCTGGAGTTGCTGGAAGGCCCGGCGCAGCCAACGGCCACAGCACCGCCGGCCGCCCCGGAACCGCCGCCGGCGGCCGGCAATCCGGCTTAAATCCGCGCCGGAAGGAACGCCCGGCCGCCATGCACCTGCCCTATCCCATAGCCGCAACCTTGCGGATTGCCGCCCTGAGTTACCTGGGCGCAGTTATCGGCTGCGCCTTGTGCCAGCGCCGCTTGATCTATCACCCCGGCCGCGCCCGCGCCGGCGCGCTGCTGGCCCTGGCGGAACAAGCCGGGCTGCGCCCCTGGCGGAACGCGGCCGGAGTGTTGATCGGTTGGCGGACGGCGGCGGAACCTGCGGACGCGCCCCGGGTGCTGGTTTTGCACGGCAACGCCGGGCATGCCCTCGACAGGATTTATTTCGACGGCGGTTTCCGCGCCCTCAACCCGCCCTGGGAAACCCTGCTGCTGGAATACCCGGGCTACGGCGCGCGCGGGGGGCGGCCTTCCGAACGGGCCTTGATCGCAGCCGCGGAAGAGGCGCTCCGGAACGTGCCGGCGGACGGACGTCCCTTGTTTGTGGCCGGCGAATCGCTGGGAACAGGCGTGGCGGCCGCGCTGGCGGCCCGCCATCCGGAGCGGGTGGCCGGCTTGCTGCTGATCACACCGTTCCTGAACCTGGCCGACGTGGGCCGGCGGCATTACCCCTGGCTGCCCGTACGCCTGCTCCTGCGCGATCGCTATGACAGCCGGGCGGCCTTGCGGCGTTACCGCGGCCCGGCCGCCTTCCTGCTGGCGGATCATGACGAAGTCGTTTCCGCCGAATCCGGCCGGTTGTTGTATGAAAGTTATCAGGGACCCAAGCGCCTGTGGCGCCAGGCGGGAGGCCATAACACCATCAACTATTCGCCCAACGCGGCCTGGTGGCGCGAAACCGCAAAATTTCTACAAAATCGGGATTGACACGCTGCCGCATTTTAGCTATGGTTAGCGGCTTTAAAGGAGATGCAGGCATGAAAACAACCGTACCGCAGGCGTCTGAAATCAAACACGCCTGGCATCTGGTTGACGCTTCCGAAAAATCTCTGGGCCGGCTGGCGGTGCGCGTGGCGGACGTGTTGCGCGGCAAACACAAGCCGATTTACACGGCGCATGTGGACACCGGCGATTACGTGGTCGTAATCAACGCCCGGAAAGTGAAGCTGACCGGCAAGAAGGAAGAACAAAAAATTTATACCGATTTTTCCGGCTATCGCCACGGCCTCAAGGAAACCAAGGCCGCCGTGGTCCGCGCCAAAAATCCGGAACGCATGGTGTACGACGCCGTGCGACGCATGCTGCCGAAGAACCGTTTGATGCGCTCCGCCTTCAAGCGTTTGAAAGTGTACCCGGATGCCGAGCATCCGCATGCCGCCCAAGCGCCGCAGGCCCTGGGAATTTAAAATACTGGAGGACCTAATGCCCGTGGAATCCGCAAAGCCCGTTATCAATGCCACCGGCCGGCGCAAGGAAGCCATTGCCAGCGTCTGGCTGTCGGAAGGCGCCGGCGTCTTGACCGTCAACGGACGCACCCTGGAACAATACTTTCCCGTCGCCGCCCACCGCAACTTCGCCCTGCAGCCGCTGGCGATCACGAACAGTCAGGCGCGGTTTGACATCAAGGCGCGGCTGCGCGGCGGCGGTCCCGCCGGCCAGGCCGGCGCCCTGCGCCACAGCATTGCCCGCGCCCTGGTGGGGTTTGACAATTCCTTACGGGCGGTGCTCAAGAACAGCGGGTTCCTGACGCGCGATCCGCGCACCCGCGAGCGCACCAAGCCCGGCCAGCCCGGCGCGCGCAAACGTTTCCAATTCTCCAAACGTTAAAAATTTCACCTGGCATGCCCGGTTTTTTCGCGGTGAAATTTTAGTGAAAAATCAAGCGCAAGCAATTCACGATGGCGGCATTACCTCTCCCGCGGGATTCCAGGCCTGCGGCGTTTCCGCGGGCATCAAGCCCGGCCGGCCGGACATGGCGCTGATTTTCTCCACGGCGCCCGCCGCCGCCGCCGGCGTCTTCACCTCCAACCGCGTGCAGGCGGCGCCGGTGAAACTCGACCGCACCCACCTGGCCGGCGGCCTCGGCCAGGCGATTCTCCTCAACAGCGGCAATGCCAACGCCTGCACCGGCGCGCGCGGCGACCAGGATGCGCAGGCCATGGCGGACTTGACGGCAAAACTGCTCGGCATCCCCGCCTCTTCGGTGTTTGTTTGTTCCACGGGCACCATCGGACGCCGCTTGCCGATGGAACAGATCAACGCCGGCATCCGCCAGGCGGCCGGCAAGCTCGCCGCCGATGGCGGCGCCGACGCCGCGCGCGCCATCATGACGACCGATACCCGCTGCAAACAAGCCGCGCTGCGCCTGGAAATTGACGGACGTCCGGCCGCCATCGGCGGGATGGCCAAGGGTTCGGGCATGATTTGCCCCAATATGGCCACCATGCTGGCCTTCATCGCCACCGACGCCGCCGTGGAACCCGGCGCGCTGCAAGCGGCCCTGCGCGACGCCGTCAAACACAGTTTCAATTGCATTACCGTGGACGGCGACCAGAGCACCAACGACACGGTGCTTTGCCTGGCCAACGGCGCCGCGGGCAACACGGTGCTGCGCCCGGGCCACCCGCATTGGCCGCGATTCCGGCGCGCCTTGCGCAGCCTGGCGCTGCAGCTGGCGCTGATGATCGTGCGGGACGGCGAAGGCGCCACCAAGCTGGTCACCGTGCGCGTGCGCAACGCGCCGGGCCGGCGCGACGCCGAACGCGTCGCCCGCGCCATCGCCCAATCACTGCTGGTGAAAACATCCTGGTTCGGCGCCGACCCCAACTGGGGCCGCGTGATTTGCGCCGCCGGCTACTCCGGCGCGCCCATCCGGCCCGAGTTGATTGACATCGCCTACAACGGACAGTGCGCGGTGCGCGCCGGACAATCCGCGGGTTTGCCGGAAGAAGACCTGCATGCCGTCATCGCCCGGCCGGAATTCACGCTGGAAGTGGACCTGCACCAGGGGCGGTCCGACGCGGTGATTTATACCTGCGACTGCTCCGACCAATACGTCGCCATTAATGCCGCTTACATGACCTGACCGCATGCAAACGATTATCGAAAAAGCCGGCGTGCTGATTGAAGCCATGCCGTATATCCAGGCCTTCCGGGGCGAAACCGTCGTCATCAAATTCGGCGGCAGCGCCATGGAAAAGCGCTCGTGCCATGACAGTATCCTGACCGACACCGCCTTCATGGAAAGCGTCGGACTTTGCCCGGTGGTGGTGCACGGCGGCGGCAAGGCCATCTCGCGCCGCATGCAGGCGGCCGGCCTGCAACCGAATTTCCGCCAGGGCTTGCGTGTGACGGACGCTGAAGCCATCCGCCTGGTGGCGGAAGTGCTCAACCATGAAGTCAACGTGGAAATCGTCGAAACCCTGGTGGCCCGCGGGGCGCGCGCCGTGGGCATCCAGGGCCCCAGCATCCTGCGCGCCCGCAAATTCACCCCCCTTGACGCGCAGACCGGGCAGCCCGTGGAACTGGGATTCGTCGGCCAGGTCGCCGAGGTCCAGACCGAGCCGGTGCGCGCCTGCCTGCGCTCCGGCATGGTCCCGGTCATTACCCCCCTGGCCCGCGACGAAGCCGGCCGGATTTACAACATCAACGCCGACGAAGCCGCCGCCGCTCTGGCCCGCGCCCTGCAGGCCCGCAAGCTGGTTTTTCTTTCCGATGTGCCCGGCATCCTGCGCAACCCCGCCGACCCGCAATCGGTGATTTCATCGCTCTGCCACGCCGAAGTCGAAGACTTGATCAAAACCGGCGTCATCGCCGGGGGCATGCTGCCGAAAATCCAGGGCGCGCTCGACGCCTTGTCCGCCGGCGTGAAGAAAGTGCACATCATTGACGGGCGCCTGCCCCACTCGCTCTTGCTGGAAATATTCACCGACAAAGGAATAGGAACGGAGATAGTTAAAAATGACTGATACCAACGACATCATTGACCTGTTTGATCATTACGTGGTTCCTTCATACGCCCGCCAGCCGGTGGTGTTTGTGCGCGGCAAGGGCGCCAAGCTCTGGGACAGCACCGGCAAGGTTTACCTGGACTTCCTGGCCGGCATTTCCGTGCTCAATGTCGGTCATGGCCATCCCGCCGTTGTCGAAGCAATTTCCCGGCAGGCAGCCCAGTTGATGCATGTCTCCAACCTCTATTACACCGAAAACCAGGGCCGGCTGGCGAAGGCGATCTCCGAGTTGGCGCTGCACGGCAAGTGCTTTTTCTGCAATTCCGGCGCCGAGGCCAACGAGGCTTTGATCAAACTGGCCCGGCTGTGGGGCCATGACCGCCAGCGCCACGAAATCATCGCCATGCGCAATTCCTTCCATGGACGCACCCTTGCTACCCTGACCGCCACCGGCCAGGAAAAAGTGCAGTTGGGATTTGATCCCCTGCCTGCCGGGTTCGTCCAGGCCGAATTCAACAACTTGGATTCCGTGCGCGCGGCCGTCACCGAGCGCACGGCGGCGGTGCTGGTGGAAGCCATCCAGGGCGAAGGCGGCATCGTCCCCGCCACACCCGCTTTTCTCCAGGGCCTGCGCGAACTATGCAACGAAAAAGACATCCTGATGCTCTGCGATGAAGTTCAATGCGGGATGGGCCGCACGGGCAACTGGTTCGGCTTCCAGTCCTATAACATCGAGTCGGACGCCTGCTCCATGGCCAAGGCTCTCGGCAGCGGGTTTCCTATCGGCGCCATTCTCACCAACCGCAAACTGGCGGACGTCTTCCAGCCCGGCCGGCATGCCACCACTTTCGGCGGCACGCCCCTGGCCTGCGCCGCCGCACTGGCCACGCTGCAGGTGATCAAGAACGAGGGCTTGCTCCAGAACGCCATGCTGATGGGCCAGCGGCTCCAGCAGGGCTTGCAGAAGCTCGCGGACAAGTATCCGCACCTGGCCGAAGTCCGCGGCAAGGGGCTGATGCTCGGCTTGGCGCTGGACCAGCCGGCCAAACCGCTGGAGCAGCGCCTGATGGACATGGGCCTGATCACCCTGGCCACCGCCGGCAACGTCATCCGCTTCCTGCCGCCGCTGAATGTCAAGCCGCAGGAAGTGGACGAGGCGCTGGACATGCTGGACGACGCCTGCGCCGAGTGGCACGCCGAACTCGACGGATCATCCGCCGCCGAAACCGGGGAATCTTCCGGCGCCGCGCCGGAGGAAACGCCGGCCGCGGCGGGATGACGGCGCGCGCCCTGTTTTACCGTGCTCCCGCAACATGGAACGACACAATTCCAACCCGGAAGTAATTTACCTGCCGGAGGCCGACATACGGCGCGCCGCCGGCCGGTATGCCACGCCCTTTTTCATTTACGAAGAACGGCGGCTGCGTGACAACTGCGCGCGGTTCCGCGAAGCCTTCCGCCGCCATTTCCCCGATTTCCAGCCGCTTTTTGCCGTGAAAGCCAACACCAACCCGGCCCTGCTGAAAATCATTTTCAGCGAAGGGTACGGCGCGGACGCCTCCAGCGAGGCGGAAGCGTGGATCACCCGCCGCCTCGGCGCCCGCGGCATGTACACCGGCAATTATACCACGCCGGCTGAATTCCGTTTCGTGCTGAAAACCGGCGCGTTCCTGCTCAACCTGGACGACATCAGCATGCTGCCGGCCATCCGGAGCCTGGGGATGCCGGAATTTTTATCCTTCCGCGTCAATCCCGGCATTGCCCGCGGCGGCATGCGCAGCCTGGTGCTGGCGGGGCCCGACGCAAAGTACGGCGTGCCCGCCGGCCGGCTGGCGGAAGCTTACCGGCAGGCCCGCGCGCTGGGCGCGAGGCGGTTCGGCCTGCACGCCATGACCGGCAGCAACGTGCTGGACGAAGATTATTTTGCCGCCGTTGCCGACCGTTTGCTGGAATTGGCCGCCCAGGTGAAACGCCGGACGGGTATCGTCATCGAGCGCATCAACATCGGCGGCGGATTCGGCGTGCCCTACCGCCCGGAACAGCGCAGCCTGAACCTGGACAAGGTGGCGCGCGGCGTCCGGCGCGCGTTTGACCGCCGTTGCGGCGCCAATCTGCCGGAACCCGTCCTGATGGCCGAACCTGGCCGCTACCTCGCCGCCGATGCCGGTTGGCTGGTCGGACGCATCAATGTCATCAAGCAGGGCTGGAAAAAATTCCTGGGCATTGACGCCGGCATGAACGATCTGCCGCGGCCGGCCATATACGACGCCTACCACCATATCACCTTGCTGCCGGCCGGCCGGAACGCGCCGCGCCGGATGGAAACCGTCAACGTCGTCGGGCGCCTCTGCGAAAATAACGACCAGTTCGCCCGCGACCGGCGCCTGCCGCGGGCGGCGGTGGGTGATTTCATTGTCATCCACAATGCCGGCGCCCATGCCTACGCCATGGGTCACAACTATAATAACCGCCTCCGCAGCGCCGAATACCTGATCACCCGCCGCGGCGCATTGCGCCGCATCCGCCGCGCGGAAACCATCGCCGACCTTTTCCGCACCGCGCGGGTTTGAACGCGCCCGGACGCCGGGTGGCGCCTGATTTGACTTGACGCGCGGGAATGCCCGCGCTACCCTGCGCCTGTATTTAAAGTTAGAAATAAAAACCGCGCAGACAGGTTCATGCCGGGGCCGTTCCCCGTTCTGGTTGCTTAATTAGTTTCACGGGAGTTCCATCATGTTTGCAGGCGCTTATACCGCAATCGTTACGCCTTTCAATACCGCCGGTGAAGTGGATTACGGCAAACTGGAAGCGCTGATCGAACGCCAGATCGCCGGCGGCATGGACGGCATCGTCCCCGTCGGCACCACCGGCGAATCACCCACCCTGGATTTCCGCGAACACCTGGGCGTGATCGAAGCGGCGGTGAAATGCTGCCGGCGCCGGATCAAGGTCATCGCCGGCACCGGGGCCAACTCCACCCGCGAAGCCCTGGAACTGACCAGGGCCGCCCGGGATTGCGGCGCCGACGGCACGCTGCAGGTTACGCCGTATTACAACAAGCCCAACCAGGAAGGATTGTATCGCCATTTTCACGCCGTGGCGGACCTGGGTTTGCCGGTGGTGCTCTACAATATCCCCGGCCGCTGCGGCGTGGAAATCGCCCTCGAGACCGTAACACGCCTGAGCCGGCATCCGCACATCGCGGCGATCAAGGAAGCTGCCGGCAACGTCCTGCGGGTGAGCCAGATTCTGCAGGAGTGCGACCTCTGCGTGCTTTCCGGGGACGACCCGCTGACGCTGCCGATGATGGTCGTGGGCGCCCGCGGCGTGATCAGCGTGGCTTCCAACGCGGCGCCGCAGTTGGTGGCCCAAATGGTCCACGCCGCGCTGGCGGATGACTGGGCGCAGGCCCGGGCGCTGCACCGCCAGTGTTTCGGGCTGTTCACCGGGATTTTCATGGACACCAACCCCATCCCCATCAAGGCGGCGCTGGCCATGCAGGGATTGATCGAGGAAGTTTACCGCCCGCCATTGACACCCCTGCGCCCGGAAGCGCGCGAAAAACTGGCGGACATCCTGCGTGAATTGCAACTGCTTTAAGGAGTGACTGATGCACAAAATAGCCATATTGGGCGCCGGCGGCCAGATGGGCCAGGCGATTATCCGCGTCATGGCCGGCATGCCGGAAGCGATACTTGCCGGCGCCCTGGAAGCGCCGCAATCGCCGCTGCTGGGCAAGGATGCCGGGCTCCTGGCCGGTATCACCGAAAACGGC
>JAXGSX010000128.1:0-10138 GCA_040775225.1 Kiritimatiellia bacterium
GAAAAGAGCGGCGGCGATCTTACCCTGTCTGTCGCCCGCGGGCGGGCGCCCCTGCGGGCGGGTTTGCCGGGAGCGGGGCAATCACCAGATTAGCCCCGCCCACCGGCGCACCCGCATCCAAGGCAAGCTTGCCTTGTCTTTTCGAATCCCTTCGGGCTACCGAATTCAACACACGGGCGCATCATGCTTCGCGCAGCGCTACGCATGACAAGTGCCTGACACCTTATGCAAAGCTCCTCACTATTAAATCCCTGTTTTTATAAAACACACAAACTTTCCGCAAATCCAAACACAACCGATGCTGGCAACCTTTAGCTAAGATGTTTGCGATTGGTCAGGCATACCCTTATGGTGGCGCTCCTGTTACAGGTCTAACTCATCTCCTTTACGAGGTCTGTGCCTCACGCAAACGACTCAGCTTGCATCCTGTCTACTCCTCATAGTTTCAAGGTCTCGTTCTCCGCTCCCAGCCATTGCAGGCATTCCTCAAAATGGCGCAATTCCCCCGACCCGGCGGCCGGGCCGGGAGTCCCGGCCGTAAAAAGACCGGACAAAACCACCCGGCCGCGGCCAAATTTACCGCCGACCACCACGGGATATTTTTCTGCATCGCGCGCCAGCACCTGCCCCGCCCGGCCACGCCGCAGACGCAGGTGGTCCGCAAAATGATGGCGGAAGGATTTGCCCGCTGGCCGGCTTCCCGGCAGAGGGCGGACGAGCTTGTCCCGGCACTTGCCGATGCCCCGGCCGATTTCCGGAAACAATACCGCAAATTTATTCCAGCCAGCGGCGTCATACATCAGCATCAGCCGCCCCCCGGCCGCGACCCATCGCCGCAACGAAGCGGCGGCGCGATTGACACGGAACGGCGAAGCGGTTCGCGCAATGATCACCGCGGCGCACTGCTTCAAGACCGTGCGATCCAGCCGCGGCAGGATGAATGCATTCCAGGCTTTCCCCTGCTGGTTTAAATTCCGCGATAAATCCGGAGCCCCGGGATTGGCGTAATAAATCCCCACCCGCGCTCCGGCTTTGGGGGGAATCGCCAAGGGCGCGTCCGGGTTCTCCGGCGGCACGCGCGCCGGCCGGCCGCGCCAGCGCGCAATTTCCACCGCCGCCTGGTCAATGGCTTCCAGGTGCAACTGCCGGAATTCCGGGAGCATGGGTTTCCAGGTCGTCTGCAGAAATCCCAGGACATGGCGCCTTGACAGATGGCGGCGGGCAAAGGCGACCGTCTGCCGGAAATTTTCCGGCAATGACCAGTTGCTGGCGGTAAGAATTTGGTCATAGCCGGCGCGGTCCAGGGACTGGTAAGTCCGTACCGGAAAGGCAGACACCGGCTGCGGCCCGAGTTCGGGCATATGGCGGGTGATTTTATGATTGAGGCGCAGCCGGGAATACCACCAATTGCCTTGCAGCACAGACTTGGGGACCTGGCGCTCGTACTCCCCGCCGTGAAACCAGTGCGCATCGGCCCACATCCACGGCCGGACGCCTTGCCGGGCGACCTGCCGGCATAAATAGTCCAGATCATGCCACCACAAATCGCCCGCCCGAATCACGATATATTCATTGTGAACCTGGTTGACCGCGGTTTCCTCGTCCATCCCGATATGGAAGAAACGCGGCCGGTCAAACAGCTCGCAGACTTCCGCGATCAAGTCGGCGCACACCCGGTAATACTCCGGGGTGGACAGGCGGCGGGCGTAAGGCCCCAGCCAGTTATCGTGGCCGGCGGAAAAATTCAGCTTCGGGATGGGCTCCAGCCCCAGCGCCCGCAACCGCGCCAGTTCGCGCCGGAGCCGGGCCGCGGTCCAGGCGCCCTTGACGGCGATTTCCGGGTGGCCGGCATAGCGCACAGCATCGCCCAAATCCAGCACAACCATGTTCATGCCGGCTGCCGCCATTTTGCCGGCAATTTCCCGCCACAGCCCGGTATCAAACCGCAGATAAGGCCGGTTCAGCGCGTAATGGCCCGGCGCCAGGCGGTCGCGCCGGTCAAACCACATGTTAAAACTCAAGTGGACCAGGTTGCCCCAGATTATATGGCGTGGTTTTTGCATGTCATTGTCAACCAATATACTGGCGGTTCCCGACACTTAAGGTCATTCCACATCCCAGGGAATGTCGTAATCAATATTGCCGGCCATCTTTTCCGTGCAGGCGCCCCGCCTCAGGTTGCCCAAAACATATCGCTCCGCTGCCTCCGCGTCGCGGTAATGCAGCAAGCCCCGGCCCAGCATTTCGGCTTGCGCCAGCGCCAGAATCTGCCGCTCCACCTGCTCCAGGCGTTTATATTCGGTTTGCGCCGCCGCCATGTCTTTCTTCTGCAGGCAGCCGCGGATTTTCAGCCAGCCCAGGCGATATTGCTTGCACAGCATGGCGTAACGCAGGGTGGCCGCGGCCTGGGCGACGCGTCCGGCATAAACCGGACCGGCCGGTTGGGCCGCCGCGCCGGCCTGTTCCAGCAAGGCTTGCAGACGCGGCGTATCCCGGTCGAGGATTTCCAGCAGCAGTTCGCTCGCATTGCTGGTATGGCGCGCGCAGGCTTTCGCCTGCAACGCGCTGTAATATGCCTGCATCGGTTCCGCCGCCGGGCCGTAAAACCGCCGGCAGTAAGCCGCCATGACGGCATCCGCCGGAAGTTCGGTGTCATAAGACGACTCGGCGGCCAGGTAAAAATTCAACCCGTAAGTCCCGAAATCCGGCACGCCGGCCTGCGTGTAAAATCCGTCCAACCCCAGGCTCCGGAAGAAGCGGAAATCCTCGGCGATGGTGTTGTAAAAAGGAAACGGCAAATTCATGCTGCCGTTGGTGCCCATGAAATAAGCATGAAAATACACGCGGCCCGGGGCGATCTCGCGCCAGCGGCGCAGGATGGCCGGGTATTGCGTGTAGCGTTCCTCGAGCATTTTATGGGGCGGCATGGTGCGGTAATCTCCGGCGCGGATACCCGCCGCCAAAGGCCGGTCGTAATAGCGCTCGAACAAGGCCAGCACCGCGTCAATGTTCGGATGCAATCGGAATTGCGGGTCGTCCGGCGGCGGCAGGGTATTGGTATAAAACAGCGCGGCAAACCGCTGGTCGGGAAAACGCCGCGCCACCTGTTCCACCACACGATTGCAAAAAGTCGCGTAAGTCAGCGACTTCACCCGCCCGGCGTAAATCCGGGGTTGCAGCGGTGAAAACCGCAGCGGCTCGTATGCCTCGCAAGCCGGGCATTCACACCAGCCGGCCGGGCCGTCATTGGCGCCCAGGCCGATAATATCCATCCCCGGGTTGGCTTCCAGGTAACGGATGATGTTTTCCGCGCTGAGTTCGGCGGCGGCGGGATTGGTCATGCAAATCTGGGCGCCGGCAGTTTGCGCGGGATTCACCCGCCGGCCGGCGCGCCAGGCGTATAATTCCGGCTGGGCGGCAAAATATTTTTCCGGCGGCAGCCAGTAATTGAAAGTATGCAGGCCGAACATAAATTCAATGCCGCGCTCTTTCAAGGCCTGGATGGTTATGGTTTTTTTATGCGCATCAACTTCGAAAAAGGACAGCAGGGCGAAATTCATGCGCCGCTTGGTCAGCCAGTCAATCACCGGCAGATCGTCGTCCTCGGCGCGCATCCAGTTGTAGCGATGCAGTTGCATGCCGCGGATCGGCGTGGCCGGCTGCTTGATCACGTCCATCGCCGGGATTTCCAGCGCCGGGCGGCGGGGAATGTCGTCCACGCCCGGCGCGGCCCAGAAACAACCCGCATATTCCTCCAGCAGCCAGTAAACCGCATGCAAGGCCTCCAGGCGGGTATGCCCGGCCAGGCTGAGGGCGGCGCCGTCGCACCGGACCCGGAATGCTTGCGGCGGCAGGCTGCCGTCCACCTTGATCTCGACAGCCGGCGATGCGGCGGCAGTTCTTCCGGCAACCGGGCCCGTTCCCGCGATCTGGTTGAGATAACGCGCGAATTCCCGCCCGGCCAGGGCGGCCTCATCCGCGCATTTCATAATGGCGATCACCTGACTGTCTTTGATGATAAACATTATTCCCTCGCATTAAGCGGACGCATGCCCGCAAGCCGCCGCCGTTCCCGCCCGGCTTTCATTCCAGTTCGATGATCTGCAAGGCGCCATCGCGCATGAAAGCCGTGAAACGGCCTTGATCCGCGCGCAGCGGAGCCAGTTTCACACAGGTCAACGGCGCGGCGGCAATCTCGCGCAAATCCCGGTCGTAACACCGGATATCGGCATCGGTGGCAACCACCAGCCGCAGGCGGCCGCCGGCCGCCAGGCTCAGCATATCGCGCACAGGGCGGCCGAGCGCCAGACGGCTCAGCAGACGGCCATCGTCGCGGTTGAACACGCTGACGAATCCATCGCTGCCGCCGACCGCAAAATCTAATTTCTGATCGCCATTCATATCCGCCAGCGTCCCGGCGGAAATGGGGCGGGTAAAGACCTGGCGCCATTCCGGGAGGGAATATCCCCGCAGGCTGGTGTCGGTTTTATAAAAGCCGAATCCGCGCGGCCCGATGACGGACAGGCGGGGCGGATATTCATCCGTCAAATCGGCGGCAAACCGGCCATCGGGAATCAAGGCGCCATATGAAAATGCGCTTAATTTTCCCGCCGCATCCATCTGGATGATGTTGGCATCGCCCGGCCCGCTGTTATTGACCTGCTGCAGCAGAAATGCGGCGCGCCGGCCGTCACCCTGCAAGTCCGGCTGCTTTTGCAGGATGGCGCGGACGTACCGGCCGTCTATCGTGCAATTATCCCGGATATTACCCTCGGCGTCCAGCAAGGAAAAATGGCAGTACCCGCCGACAACAACAAACTTTTTGTCCGGCGCCGGCGCCCATAAACCCACGCCGGTCGGCGCCGCGCCGTAAGGCCAGTGTTTTTTACCGCTTTGCGCGCCCAAGTCCTCCAGATTCTTTTCCCAGATCAGAGTCCCATCCGCCGCCCACAGCCAGACTCGGTAATCCTCGGAAGCCGCCATGATTTCTTCCCGGCCGTCGCCGGTAACATCGCCCGTGGCGGCGCAGGAAAACGCGCCTTGCGCCGTTTTCCGCCACAACTCGCGGCCGTCTTCCGCAAACACTTTCATGACTCCCGCGCCGGCCTCGTTCTTGTACACAGCGATGATTTCCAGCCGCCCATCGCCCTCCAGGTCGGCGGCCGATGCCAGGTCTATCATCGCGCCGGTCTTTTCGGGGCCGTATAGTTCAACTTCCTTCAAGCTCAAGTAAGACGCCGGCGCGGCAAAAGGCAGCTTCACCAGCAAATTTGAAGAAGCGATGCCGTTCAAATCCACGCTCAGGCAGTTCAGGGCGGTGGCTTTGCCTTTGTTGCTGATTTTGTACACGGGGAAATATTCCCACGGCGCGTCGAACTCGCGCCGGCCGGCGGTACCGCCAGCCGCACCGGCCTCGATTTGCACGGGGGGGCGCTCTGGCGCGGATAAATCGGAAATCCCGCCGTAAAAGCAAATCAGCATTTTGTCCAGCGCCTGGGGCGCCGGCAGGCGCAATTGCAGTTCCGGCCGGACGCCCACCGGCCAGGCCAGACGCCCGCGCGCCACCGGCTCCTTGATGCCGTCCACCGCGATTTCAGGCTGCCCTTCTATCCCGGCGCTGTGAAAGGCCACCCCGGGGATTTTCCGCGCTACCCGGCAGGCATCGGGATTGGCGGCGATGATCTTGAACTCGGCGGCAGTCTGCGCCGGAACATCCATCCGCTTGGCGCCGTAATCGGCATATGCCGCCGGAACACCTGGGGCGGAGAGGACTTCCCGGCACAGTGCGGCGGCGCGGCCGGGATCCATTTTCAAGGAATCCGGCACGACCCGCGGCGGCGGCAACTCCCAGGTGCGCGCGGCGGCGAACAGTTCCGCGGTATCCGCCCCGCTCCAGCCGGCGCCCGTTGCCAGGTCAATTTCAACGGTTTGGGCGGTATCGGCGGCATACACGGCCGCGGACTTGATGGATAAATGCTTGCCATTGGACAGATACAGGCGGTCGGGTGTGATCACATAAACGCAACCGGGATTGGCGGCGATGCCCAGGGCGTTCGGGTCGCCCGTGCCGATCCCCGCCAGGGCCGCCTCTTCGCCCGCATTTTCAATCAACACCGTCCACGCATCCACGCGCACAGGCGTGAAGTCGGTCTCCTCGCCCGGCCCGCGGACATATAAAAGATTCTGAAAATCCACCGGCTGGCCGGCCGGAAACGAACCGGCGCGCGTCTGGCGCAGAAAGAACGGGCAGGCGGAACTTTCCAGCCGTTCCCATTGTTCGGCGGAGGCGGCCACCGGAGCCGCGCTGCGCAGATGAAATTCCGCGCCGCCGGCGCGAGCGGTCAGCCGGCAGTCGTCGCACCACTCGGCGTTATGTAGCAGCCGCCAGGAACACATGACCGTGTAATCGCCCGCCGCCAGCGGCGTCACATGGTCTATCACCACAAACCACGCGCGCGGCCGCCGGATGATAGTCCGGGTCCAATCCGCCCCCATGTATTCCGGCAGGGTGGTCCGGCTGATTTCCAGGCCGCTGAAACGCGCCAAGTTGTCGGCTCGGCAGGCAAAAATGCCGTTGGAGGCGGGCGGATTGACTCCATCGCTGACAAACACGCCGTTGCGGTAAAATGTGTCGCGTTCATCCGTGTTATGGAACAGCCATATCTGCCCTTTATCAACGTATTGCGGTATGCAATTCGCTCCGTTGCGCGACTGCAGGCACTGCAAGACCAGGTACTGATCATCCGGCGCGAACCCGGAACGGAAGTAAATCTTGTCGGCAGCCTGCCCCAACGCAACGCGCCGATCCGGTTCCGGAAAATGCGCGGCATAGGATCGGGCATCCAGCGGCAAAGCCGTCATGCCCTGCAAATACGAGGGCGCAGCCGCCGGAACGCCCGGTCCGGTTTCCGGCTCGAAATGGCCTTCGTTTGCCGGCGCCAGCGCATACGGACCGAAATAGGTCCGCCCGCGCCGGCACACCGCGCAATGCTCTTTCAGCCAGGCGAAGCGCGGATCGTCGTAGACATAGTTCAGCAGGTTGCACTGGTAGCGCAGGCCGTGGCTGACATCATACATGGATTCCGGCGCGCCTTCCTGGTAATCCGCCAGGCCGCAGGCAAATCCCAGCGGATTAAAATAATTCAGAAAATACAAAAAACCCTGGCGCGCCATGCCGGAGTCGAAATAATCGGGGCAGCCCGACAATAACGACCACCGCATGAACATTTCCGCCGTATCCTGGCTGCTGTATCGATCGGCGGCATCCCGGCCGCCGGTCACGGCATATTTGAAGGTTTCATCCGCCGCCCGGCGCCATTGTCCGGCAAGTTCGCACAGTTCCGGCGCATCCGGAAAATTGCGCAGGATGTAATCGGCGGCGATGAAGGCGCTCATCCAGCGCGCCGTGTGGTGGCGGCCGCCGCCGGATTGCCGCGGGGCGGACAACTGGCAACTCGGGGCCCGGAACGCCGTCTCCACCATCCGGCGCGAAATCCTGCGCAATTCCGGCTCGGTGAAAACGCCGGCTTCCTCCATGATGTCCCAGGCGCGGAAGAAATGCTCAAAACGGTAATGGCTGACGGGGTAATATTTAAGGTTATAATATTCATCTATGCACAGCATGATTTTACGCGCAATTTCCGCCCAGCGTCGGTCGCCGGTCCAGTGATAGCGGAAGGCTGTCAGGGCAAATCTGTCCACCGGCTCGGCATGCATGTTGGCGATCAGCCAGGCGTAATCTATTTCATAACCGGCCGCCTGTTCCGCCAAACCGTCCAGGATGTTTTTGACCGCGCCGTCCGGCTGGACGACGAGCAGGTGCGGCAGGACGGCCCGGCCCTCGGCCATGGCCGGCAGCGTTTCCAGGAATGCCGCCACTGCCCCCGCGATTCCCGCGGGCGCCGATGCGCCGATGATGATGACGTTCTTACCGGTGCCCCAGGGGTTGGCGATGGAACGCACCACATGCCCGCCGCCGCCCGGGTAAGCGCCATCCGCCCCGCACCAAAAGCCCGCGTAGAGGGGCAGGATGGCCCGGTTATTCCAGACATTGCCTACCAGGATCAGGTTCCGGCGCTGGTATTCCGGCAAAATCGGCGACAAGCGCCGCGGGCAGAGTTCTTCATCCGTCAGCAGGGGGATCGCGGCGCCGTACCGGGCTTGCATGGCTGCCGCCAGCTCGCGCGCGGCGCGGGCGTAATCCGGCGCGGCGGCGGGATAGACGATCGCGCAATCCGCCCGGCCATCTGCGACCAGCGCCGTGTCCGGATACAGCCTGGGCGCGGTGATGGCGGGAATGTTTTCCGCCGCGCCGCCTGCCGCCGACAGGCACCCCCACAGAAGCAGCGCACCACACAGGCAACCGCGCTTAGTTTGCCGCGCGAGCATGTTCCGGATTCCGGTCATGATTTGATTAACTCCACAACATAATCTGGGCAAATTATTCACTGTCATCCCATAGACTAATTAATGTTCTGATAATTGAGCCAATTGCAAAAGTCCCGGCAAAAAGGTCGGGGTGGAACCCGACCCTCCAAAAACGGGTGATGTTGCATTTTGGAGGGACGACTTCCACGTCGTCCGTGACTTTTGAAAATGGCTCAACCATATTAATTTTGTGCTCCGCTGTACCAGCGCTCACGGTTCAAGCATTTTTAGCAATCTGGTCGCATAATGCCAGCGATTTGCACGCGTCCGTGAAATTGCAATGCGGCTCCTGGCCGCTGCGGACGCAGTTGATGAAATAACGGCCGGCATACGCGAAGCCGTTAAACGCCACAAATTCGGCGCCGTTGAGATAGGAGCGGTTGGACGGCATTTCCCGGTCCACGTACACCGCCGGCTTTTCCCCGGGCCGGTAAATCACGGCGCGCATTTTTTTGTCGCCCAAAGCGCCCTCCAGGTCCGTTTCCATGACGGCGGAAATCCCCGGGCCGTGAATCTGCCATATCTGCAGACGCTCGCCCGCGCGCATGTTGCCGCTGAACACCCCCGTCACGGCGTTGTCGAACCGGACCAGCGCATGGTAAGCGGAGGGGATTTCGTCGCCGGCCGCGCAGCCGGACGCGGCCTGGCAGCCGGCCACTTCCCCGCCTGCCAGGAACCGCATTAAATCCACGGCATGGATCATCTCGGAATGCAGGGGCGCCAGCCCGTCCGATTTCACCGCCGTATAAGCCTTGTAATACTGGCAGACGACGTGCGACACCGGCCCTTGCCGGCGCACCGCGTCCAGGCAAAATGTGACCAGCGGATTAAAACGTCGGTTGACGCTGACCATGGTGATGCAACCCTGCCGCCGGGCTTTTTCCGCCAGCGGCCGGGCTTCGGCGAGCGTCATGGCCAGCGGCTTTTCCACCAGCACCGCCCGGCCCTGATCCAGCATTTCATTGACAATCTGAAAATAAATGTCCGGCCGATAATGCCCGTGCGGGTACTGCGCCATCAGCACCAGCACTGCCCGGGGATTTTCGACCTCGAGCATTTTGCGGTAATCCGTGTACCGCCGCGCCGGCGGAATCCGCGCGGCATCGCCGGCCCGCGCCAGCAGTTCTGCGTTGATGTCGCAAATGCTTAAATCCACATCCGGAAATTTCGACAGTCCGGGCAGGTGATAGTCCCGTCCGGCATGTCCTGTGCCTATGACCGCCGTTTTGATTTTTTCCATGCTTATTCCTTAATTAGCCCATCAGTCCGGGTTGGCCGCGGCCGCGGCCAGATTATCGCAATATTCCGCGGCGCTCTGCATGCCGTTGACGAACAGCATGGTTTCATCCGCCGCCACCCTTTCGCGGCGATCACCCAGCGGCAGTTCCGGGAAACAGGCTGGCCCGGCAAGATTCTGATGCAGTTTGTAATTTCCCGGCAATGCGGGAATGGCGGATTCCGCCAGGCCGGCGCGCGCGGGGATTGGCCCGCCCTGCGCGGCTATATAACCCTGGGCCGTCGCGCCCAGGCAGAAATCCAGGAAGGCCGCCGCGGCGTCGAGGTTGGTTGTCTGGCGGGCAATCGCCAGGCCGTCCGCCAGCAACCGGCGGGCCGGCCGGCGGCTGCGGGGCACGGGCGCCCCATCCCACTCGCACTGGAGCCGCGGCCGCCGGGTCGCCAGGGTCTGAGAGCGGAGCAGGGTCCGGGCCGC
>JAXGSX010000129.1:0-10067 GCA_040775225.1 Kiritimatiellia bacterium
CGCGCGCCATACCCAAAACGGGTGCGGCGCCGGCTCGCTCCGCAATCTTTGCAGCGCGGCGGCGGCCGCCTGCGCATCGCCGCGTTCGCCCGCCCAGCGGGACAGCAGATACAAAGCCTCGGCCCGCTCCGCAAAGGGCGCAAACGGATCGGCATCCGCCAGCATGTCGTTCAAAACATCCTCCGCGGAATCGCCGACGCCCGCGCCCAGCCGGGTCTTCAGCCGGCGGCATACTTCGCCGTCGTTTTGCGGATGCGCCCGCAGGATTTTGGCGCACCACAATGCCAGTTGCGCGCGCTCCACGCTGCCGCGCGCGGCAAAGGGAGCAGCCTGCTCCAGGCATTCCGCGGCCCGCTCCGGCTCGCCGGCCAGCAGGCGGCGTTCCACGGCGGTCAGGTTTTCATCCACGCATTGTTCCCGGCGGTAATATGCCGCGCGCCGCAATACAAATTGCGCATTGGTATTCTGAAACACCCGGTCGTATAGCCGGTATGCCGCGGCATAATCATCGGCCTGGAAGGCGGTATTGCCGCGCGCCAGGCTATCGGCAGGGTCGTCGGCGCCGGCCGCGCGCGCCATGGCCGCGTAAAACGCCGCCAACAGGAACAAGGCCGTCCGGAGGGATAATTTAACCTTGGAATAATTCATACGCTCCCGGCTTTCCGGATGTAAATCCGTTGTAAAACATCGAACACCATTTTTTTGCGGCGGCCGTAATCAACAATGCCCTTGCAATTACGATCCGCCAGGAAACACGACTCGCGCCGGCTCGGATCGGGAAAAT
Organism: Kiritimatiellia bacterium; assembly: GCA_040775225.1. Lineage (GTDB taxonomy): Bacteria > Verrucomicrobiota > Kiritimatiellia > JAAZAB01 > JAAZAB01 > JAXGPF01. The sequence goes on from JAXGSX010000129.1 coordinate 785, forward strand.
CGGCCAACAACCAGACGAATGTCCCGGCGATTTCCGGATAACGCCGGAGGACTTCAAATTGGCGGGCCATGGCGTGCGCCTGGTAATCCTCCGAATATTTCGGCATATCCGCGGCGCGGAACCCCAAAATGCCTTCCGCGCCAAATTCCGACAGCAAAAAGGCGCGGCCGCGCAACCGCCGGCGCACTTCGCGCAAGGTGGCATGGAAATGCGCCAGATCGAGGGGCTTGAGCTTTAATCCCGCGGCAGTCTGGCGCGCTTGCACGCCGGCCGTGCCATGCCAGGCGGGGTAAGTATTCAAGCCCGCCGCATCGAGCAAATCCAGGCACACATCCCCGGCGGCGCCGGCGGTGATCCGGCTGCTGGCAGCCGCCACCAGGCGCGTGGTATCCAGGGCGCGCACCGCCCGCGCGATGGCTGACACCAGCGGGCGGGCCGCCCGGGCGTCCGAATCAATTTCATTGTAAATTCCCCAGAACGCTACGCTGGGATGGTTCCAATCCCGCCGCACCATTTCCTGCGCCATTTGCACGGCCAGCGCCCGGACGGAGCGGGAATGCAAATCAACCTTCCAATACACCGGTATTTCCGACCAGACCAGGAAACCGCGCCGGTCGCATTCATCCAAAACACGGGGATCGTGCGGATAATGCGCCAAACGCACGGCATTGATTCCCGCCTGCCGCATCAGCCCGAAATCCATGTCCAGCACGTCCCCATCGAGAGCGCGTTTGGTCGTCGGATAATCATCATGGCGGTTGATCCCCCGCAAAAACAATTTCCGGCCGTTCAGGAAAAAGCCGGCGCGGCGGAATTCCACCCGGCGGACGCCGAATGACAGGAGGCGCCGGTCGAGAACGCCGCCGGAACCCGCCAGCTCAACCGCTGCGTCATACAGGTTCGGGCTGTCCGGCGACCACAAGGCCGGATGATCAAAACGCAGCACGAGGTTGCTGCCGCGGGTTTCGCCGGCCGCCAATGGCCCGGCTTCCCCTGCCCGCTTCAAGACTGCCCGCAAAACGCTGCCGCGCGGACGGACGCCGGCAAAGGAAGCCTGAATTTTCACCGTGGCGCGGGCAGCGCGTCCATGGCGGAGATTGTCCGGCTCGGCCTGGATGCGGACATTGTCCAGCAGGACCCGGTCGTAGCCGATCAGGCAAACATCGCGGAATATGCCCCCGTAATTGAACCAGCCGTGAACCGGCGGCGGTATCCGCATCAGATGCCGGCTGTTATCCACTTTGACGCGGATGTTATTGGCACAATCCGGTTTGATCAGCGCGGTGACGTCCATGGCAAACGGCGTGTAACCGCCCTCATGTTCCCCGGCCATCCGATCATTGATGTAAACCTCGCACCGGTTATTCACTCCCTGAAAACTCAATCGCCAGCGCCGGCCGGCCGGCGGCGCGAACTCCCGCTGGAACCAGGTGATACCCTCGTATTTTGCCAGGTGCGGCGCGTAGTCATTCCAGCAGGCGGGCACATGCACCGGCATCCAATCGCGCACAGTCGGCTTGGCATTGCCCGCGGGCGATTCCATGAAATACCACAACCCGTTTAATGACAAAACATCGCGCATTACTCAGAACCCTCAAGATTTTTGGGCAAGCGGCTAAAATTTTCGCGGACTACGCCGCGATAAAATGGTTCGCCTACGGCGGACATCCTCTTCCTGGAGCCGGGACGCCCCCGTCCCGGTCTGCGGCCGGGGTGAGGGCACCCCGCCTCCAAGGAAAATGTTTGAACAATTTTATTGGTTTTGATTTTACCGAAGCGGCTAAGGCCCGGACTGCGGCGCTTTTTTCGCCGCCAGCTTCAACTGGTCCGGCGTCCGCCAGGGCAGCGAATTGGTCTCCGGGGTGATATGTAATTTGGCGGGATACAGCAGGCCCCAGTCGCGCCGCCGCTTATAAGACTCCAGCATGGTCGCCAGGTTCGGCTGCACTTTGCCGTCAAAAACCTTTTCGCCGCGCACTATGACCCGCACCCTTTTAAAGTCAACCATTTTGGGGTGAAGCCAGATCGTGAAGCCGGTGACGTTTTTCGGTATGGCCTCGATCACGCCGTCATCCCGCAGCCAGGCTTCTACCAGTCCGGCGCGCACATACTGGCGGCCGACTTCGTATTTGTAGTCGTTCCAGTCCTTTTCCACCTCGTCCCGGCATTGGGACACTATCATCCGGTCGAAGGCCAGCGCTTCATCGCCGATGCCGTCAATGCTGATCCACCTGGCGTGGGGCGCCGGGTCCAGCGCCGTGATTTTGTCATACGGCTTGCCGTAGGTGGCGGCCGTGCCGTCCTGGTTGAGGTTGCTCCAGGCGGTCAATCCCCGCGGGGTAACCGCCACCACGTGCGGATAATAAGGGTCGCGCCGGTATTTTTGCGAGGCCTTCATCCACTCCCGGAAGTTGCCGCGCCCTTCCAGCAGGTGATGCCCGCCGGCATGCTCGCGGTACACATTCTCAACGCCGAAATGGTCCAGGCGCGCCTTGGCGCAGCGGGCGTAGGCGACATCGGTATAATGCCGGCGCCGGAAAAGCGAGGCGTCGTTCATCCCGTGCATCAGCCAGACCACCGCGCCCTTGAGGCACGGCCAGAAGGCCACGTCCCACGATCCGGACGAGCAGAGCACACTGGAAAAACGATCGGCAAACCGGTGCGCCAGGTGGTAGGCCCCCATGCCGCCCATGGAAGACCCGCCCAGGATCATGTTGTCCGGATCTATGTTGAACCGCGATTCCAGTTCCTCGATCAGGTCTTCCAGGTGCGTTTCGGCTTCCGGCAACTGCCAGCGGGCATTGCAGGTGTCATGGGGCGGCGCGGAAGGCAGGCAGACAATCCGCCCGCTCTCCTCCAGCAGGTCGTTGACGAACGTGTTGGTCAGGATGAATTTCGCATGGTCGCCCCGCCCCTTGGCGCCGCCGTGCAGGAAAATCAGCAGCCCATGCGGCCGGTCGGGGCGGTAATTGCGCGGCACGTAAACGGTGTACGGCTGCTCGGGATATTTTTGCGCGAATTGCGGCAAGGTGAAATTGCAGCTGACCTGCCAGCCCTTCTTCGGCGCGCGCGCCGGGAGACGCGGCCGGAGCGCCTTGATGATCGGGCCAAATGCGCCTTGGTATTGCGCCAACCGGGCGGCGGGTTGGCCGGCTTCCTCCGCGTTGCCGGCCGCCAGGAATGCCCTGGCCGCCGCGATGGTTTCAGCTTGACTGGTTTTCATCTGCTTCATCCTCCAGGCTTTCTTTAACGGGCTTGCCAGGCGCGGAATATTTTTGCGCCGCTGCGCATTATACCTTATGGCAGGATGTTTCGGCAATTGCTGGAAACGCTGTTAGTATTGCGGTTTTCGAAACGCCCCTGGCGCGCATCCCGGTGGCGCCGGACGGCTCGCCGGAATATCCCCCGGACCGACAGCATACCCGATTTCCCCGGGTTGTCCAACTTTTCCCGCGCTGGTTCCTTCCGGAAAGTTCCCAGCGGCGGTTTTTCCTTTACAAACGGCGCTGGTTTCTGCAATCATTCCCTATTTAACGGCAGGCCCCGGCCTGCCGCAACCCAACACTACGGAAATACCATCATGGAACAGAAAATTCGCGCCAAACTTGAAGAACTGCGCGGCATGCTGCAAGCGGACGGCGGCGACCTGGAAGTGGTCTCCATCAACGGCACGGACGTCAGGCTGAAAATGAAAGGCGCCTGCGGCGGCTGCCCGCACGCCACCATGACGATCAAACACGGCATTGAGCGCGCCTTGCGCGAGGCCATCAATCCAGACATAACCGTCACCCAGGCGCACTGAGCGCAAGGCATGGCGCGCATGAAAAAAACCACGCCCAGCCTCAAACCCAAGCGGGGCCACCCGAGCCCGCCGGCGGTTACCGAACGCCAGATTTACGATCGGGTGCACCATCACCTCAAGTACACGCGCTGCAAAAACTGGGGGTCGGCCACCGACTTCGACAAGTACCTGAGCCTGGCCCTGACCATCCGCGACCTGGCGGTCGAAAAAATGATCGCCACCATGGGAGCGTACCAGCATTACAATGTCAAGCGGGTGTATTACCTCTCGATGGAGTTTCTCATGGGGCGCATGCTGGCCAACAACATGTCCGCCCTGCTCGCCTGCGCCCCCGCGCGGCGCGCGCTGGCGCGCATGAAGCTGGACCTGGCCGCGCTTTGCCGCTGCGAATCGGACGCCGGCCTCGGCAACGGCGGCCTGGGACGTCTGGCCGCCTGTTTCCTGGACTCGATGGCGACGATGGAACTGCCGGCCTACGGCTACGGGCTGCGCTACGAGCATGGCATGTTCCGCCAGGAACTGGAAGACGGCTGGCAGCGGGAACGTCCCGATGAATGGCTGAAATACATCTATCCCTGGGAGATGGTGCGCCCGGAATACACCATCCCCGTCCTGGTTTACGGGCACATGGAGCAAGTGCGCGGCCCGCGCGGCAATCTTACGCCGGTGTGGGTGGACTGGCAATTGTTCGAAGGGCTGCCCTACGATATTCCCATCATCGGCTACGGCGTCAATACCGTGAACTTCCTGCGGCTCTGGAGCTCCCGCGCCAATGAAGGGTTCCGCCTGGATATTTTCAACCAGGGCGATTACGTCAACGCCACCCAACAGAAAAACTGGGCGGAGATGATCACCAAGGTGCTCTATCCTTCCGACAACACCTCCGCCGGCAAGGAATTGCGGCTGATCCAGGAATATTTTCTCGTCACCTGCTCCCTGCGCGACCTGATCCGGCGGTTCCAGAAAAGCAACCGCAACTGGCGTGATTTCCCGAAGAAAAACGCCATCCAGCTCAACGACACCCACCCGGCCCTGGCGATCGCGGAGCTGATGCGCTTCTTCCGGGATGAAGTTGATTTGCCGTGGGATACCGCCTGGGATATCACCGTGCGCACCATGGGCTATACCAACCACACCATCCTGCCGGAAGCGCTGGAAAAATGGCCGGTGCCGCTGATGGAGCGCGTACTGCCGCGCCATCTGCACCTGATTTACGAGATTAACGCGCGGTTCATGCAAAAAGTCGAAGCGCGCTACCCGGGCGATGGCGCGCGCCGGCAGCGCATGTCGCTGATCGAAGAAAGCAACCCGAAACAAGTCCGCATGGCCAACCTGGCCATCGCCGGCAGCCATTCCATCAACGGGGTATCGGAACTGCATTCCCGGCTGCTGCGCCAGCGCGTGTTCCGGGATTTCAGCGAAATGTGGCCGAAGAAGTTCAACAACAAAACCAACGGCATCACCCCGCGCCGCTGGCTGCTGCTGTGCAACCCGGCGCTTTCCGGGCTGATTTCCAGCGCCATCGGAGACGGCTGGATCAGGGACCTGGAACAATTGCGGCGCCTGGAACCGCTGGCCAGGGACAAGAATTTCCGCGCGTCTTTCCAGCAGGCCAAGCGCGAAAACAAGCTGCGCCTGGCCCAGTACATCCGCCGGCTGACGGGCGAAAAGATTGATCCGGACTCCATGTTTGACGTCCAGGTCAAGCGCCTGCACGAATACAAGCGCCAATTGCTCAACCTGATGCACATCATTGCCCTGTTCCTGCGCATCAAGGAAAACCCGGGGGCGGAGATTGTCCCCCGCACCTTCATCTTCGGCGCCAAGGCGGCGCCCAGCTACACCGCGGCCAAGTACATCATCAAACTGATCAACAGCCTGGGCGAACGGATCAACAGCGACCATGACGTGCGCGACCGCCTGAAGGTGATTTTCCTGCCGGATTATGAAGTGTCCCTGGCCGAAATCATCATCCCCGCCGCCGATCTCTCCGAGCAGATTTCCACCGCCGGCATGGAGGCTTCCGGCACCGGCAACATGAAACTGGCCCTGAACGGCGCGCTGACCATCGGCACCTGGGACGGCGCCAACATTGAAATCGCCGAGGCCGTCGGGTTGGAGAACATTTTCATTTTCGGCCACCGCGCCGAGGAAATCGCCGCCATGCGGCCGGCGTATCAACCCCGGCAGTTCTACGACGCCGACCCGGAACTGCGGGCGGTGGTGGACAGCCTGAAGGGCAGCGACTTCTGCCCGAGCCATCCCGGCCTGTTCGCCGACATCCATCACAGCCTGCTGGACCACGGTGATTATTACTTTCACCTGGCGGATTTCCGCATGTACCTGGATTGCCAGGAGTCCCAGGTCGCCCGCACTTTCCGCGATGCCGAGACCTGGCGCCACAAGGCCGTGCTGAATGTTGCCCGCATGGGCCGTTTTTCCAGCGACCGCACGATCGCCGAATATGCCCGCGACATCTGGAACATCAAGCCTCTGCCGATCCATTTCCGGGACATCCAGTTCGCGCGGCGCGATGATTAGTTTCGGGGGATGATGTTTAATGACAACTCCGGCAGCGCGCGATCACGTCCAAAACACACCACCTCCTCCGCCGGCCCTCCGCCATCCCGACCAAGCCGCCGGCCCCGCACCGGCGCCGCGCGGGCGGGTGATTTTAATCGGCAACCCCAATGTCGGCAAAAGCGCGCTGTTCAACCAGCTCACCGGCAGTTATGTAACCGTCTCGAATTACCCCGGCACCACGGTCGAACTTGCCCGCGGCTTTATTTCCGGCCATAAACAGCATATTGAGGTGCTTGATACACCGGGAATGTATTCGCTGATTCCCATCAGCGAGGAAGAAAGCATCGCCCGCCGCATCCTGTTCAACGGCGGTATCCGCCTGCTGGCCCACGTGGTGGACGCCAAAAATATCGGCCGGATGCTGGGGCTGACGCTGCAACTGGCCGAAGCCGGCCTGCCGATGGTGGTGGTCTTGAACATGATGGACGAAGCCCGGGCCATCGGCCTGCGCATTGACTGCCAGCGCCTGTCGGCGCTGCTGGGGTTGCCGGTCATTCCCGCCGTTTCGATCACCGGCGAAGGCATCCGTGAATTGCTGGCGCATATCAACCGACCTCCGCCCCCGCCGCCCCTGCGCATCCGGTACAATCCCGGGCTGGAACAGGCCATCACCCGCATCGCCGGGCTGCTGGGCGACCAGTCCCGCATCAGCCGCCGGGTGCGCGCTTTGCTGCTGCTGCAGGGCGATGCCGAAGAACGCGCCGCCATGGTCAAAACCCACGACGACTCACGTTCGGCGCTGATCCTGGGCGAACTATCCCGCATCCGCGCCGCCATGGATCATTCCCCGCACTACCAGGCCACGCTTGCGATCAAACGCCAAACCGATCAACTAACCGCGGTCACGGTGCAGTTCCCGCCGCCGCGCCGCTTCCGCTGGCAGGAACGCATCAACCGCCTTTTTTCAACGCCGTGGACGGGGATTCCAGTGCTGCTGCTGGTGCTTTATTTCGGATTCTACAAACTGGTGGGCCAGTTCGGCGCCGGCGTCCTGGTGGATTGGATCGAGACCGCGCTCTTTGAAACCCGCATCGTCCCCTGGACAACGGCCTGGGTTAACCATCTGCCCTGGCCGGCGTTGCGCAACCTTTTCTGCGGCGACTACGGCATCATCAGTCTCGGGCTGCGTTATGCCATCGCCATCATCCTGCCCATCGTGGGCATGTATTTTGCCGTTTTCGCCATCCTCGAAGACAGCGGCTATCTGCCCCGGCTGGCGCTGCTGACCGACCGCCTGTTCAAAAAAATAGGCCTCAACGGCCGGGCCGTGATTCCCATAGTCCTGGGATTCGGCTGCGACACGATGGCCACCATCGTCACCCGCACCCTGGAAACCAGGCGCGAACGCCTGATCGCCACCATCCTGCTGGCCCTGGCCATTCCCTGTTCCGCCCAGTTGGGCGTGATCCTGGCGCTGTTGTCGGAACATCCCCGCGGCCTGCTGATCTGGGCCGGCTGCGTCGCCGGCGTCCTGCTTTTTACCGGCTACCTGGCCGCCATCCTGCTGCCGGGCGAGCGCCCGAGCTTTTACATGGAAATGCCGCCCCTGCGCGTGCCGCGGCCGGGTAATGTCCTGATTAAAACCTACAGCCGCATGGTCTGGTATTTCAAGGAAGTGCTGCCGCTGTTCATCCTGGCCAGCGTCCTGCTCTGGCTGGGCGAACTCACGCACATCTTCCAGGCGGCCCAGGCCGCGATCACCCCGGCAATCCGCCTGCTGGATATGCCGCCCGAGGCGGCCCCGGCCTTCCTGTTCGGCTTTTTCCGGCGCGATTACGGCGCCGCCGGGCTTTACGACCTGTACGAACGGAACCTGCTGAACGGCAACCAGGTTACCGTGGCGGCCGTGGTGCTGACGCTGTTTCTGCCATGCGTGGCCCAGTTCCTGGTGATGTGCAAGGAACGCGGCGCCCGGCTGACGATCATGATTTCGATGGGCATCCTGGCAGCCGCCTATATCTGCGGGATTGCGCTCCATGTCGGCCTGCGCTTTTTTGAAATCACATTATGAAATGTTCATTCTGCGGACATGTTTTCGAGGAGACGGAGCGCCGGACCGTTTGCCGGCGGTGCGCCATGTTCGCCCGTTGCCGGCTGGTCAAGTGTCCGCGCTGCGGTTATGAAACACCGCCGGAACCGCGCTGGCTCCGGCGCATACTTGAAAGGTGGCGTTTATATGACCGGTAATCAAACGCGGATTGATCCCCGCATCGAGGAACTGCTGGAGTACCTTTATCTCCGGGAATATGAACACACCGGAGCGCCGGAGGATTCTTTGCCCGAGGATTTTGACCGCCAACTGATTCAACAAGCCGCCGGCCAGGGATTTTTAAACGCGCCATCCGGAAGCGCGCGGCTGACCGAACGCGGTTGCGCCACCGGGCGGGACGTCGTCCGCCGGCACCGCCTGGCGGAATGCCTGCTGCGCGATGTCCTGGGAGTGCATACCCCGGACATCACGGAAGACGCCTGCCGGATAGAGCATATCATCCAGCACGGGTTGGACGAAAAAACCTGCATCCTGCTGGGGCATCCCAAGTTCTGCCCGCACGGCAAAACCATCCCGCCGGGCGCCTGCTGCCGCCGCGCACAGGAGGAAGACCTGCGCGAAGTCAAACCGCTGTGCGAAGGCAAACCACAGGAAACCGGCGTCGTGGCTTACCTCAGCACGCGGGAAAACCGCGAAATACAGAAACTGATGGCCATGGGCATCCTGCCCGGCGTCCAGGTCAAGCTCATCCAGCGCTACCCGTCGTACGTTTTCCAGATGGGCTACAGCCAGTTCACCATTGACCGCGACCTGGCCGAAAAAATCTACGTCCACTGGCAAACGCCAGGCGGCTGATCAGGCGGATGGACGGTCTGGCGCGCGCCAGGCCGAAGCCCTGTGAAAGGCCG